>NZ_PSRR01000037.1 GCF_004296405.1 Bradyrhizobium sp. Leo170 | reverse complement strand
ATCGAGGAGGGTGGAAAGTGAAGCAAACCTCGGACGCATCGCGCCGCGAGAATACGGACTCATGTCCCTTACCATACTCCACCGTCATGCCCCGCGAAGGCGGGGCATCCAGTATCCGGCAGCCTCTCGGCTCAAGCACCGCCGCCTCTGGAATACTGGATCGTCCGCCTTCGCGGACGATGACAGCGGTGCAAGGCGCGAGGGACTCGTAGGGTGGGCAAGCGACTTCACGCACGGTCGCTTAAACGGACTCCAGCGGAAGCATGCCCACCATCGCGAGCGGAGTGCTTGATTGGTGGGCACGCTGCGCTCTACCCATCCTACGGGCTACGGACTGCAGGATCCCGGCTCGGGGCCGGGACACCGGGAATGACCGACCGTGCAATGCGACAAAAAGCCGTGAATGTGGCGCGCCGAACCCATCGCAAAGCGGTTACGTTGCCTTGCCAAGCGCCGGCTTTGTGGCCATTTTCGTTAGTCGTACCCGGTTTTGATTACCCGCAGATGCTATTGCTCGAGTCTCTCCCAACCGTCATCGGCGCCGCCGCCATTGCGCCGGCGCTTCTGATGCTCTGGCTCGTCATCGCCGCCGACGAGCGCCCGGGCCCGCCGGCGCAGGTCTGGCTCGCTTTCGTGCTTGGCGCGGCCAGCATCTCGCTGCTCGGGCTGGTGCGGGCGCCGTTCAACGCATTGCTGGCGATACCGGAAAACCCCTGGATGACGCTGGTGGTGCGCTCGCTGTTCGGCGTCGCTCTCCCTGAGGAGATCGTGAAGATCGCGGTGATCATCGCCGTGTCGTCGCGGCGCCGCGCCTCCGCCGATCCGATGGACCCGGTGGTCTACGGCGCCGCCGTAGGGCTCGGTTTCGCCGCCTACGAGAACCTCGCCTACCTGGTCCAGCACGCCGAGATGTGGCGCGCGCTCGCCGTGCTGCGCAGCGTGCTCACGGTGCCGTTTCACGGCGCGCTCGGCATCATCGCCGGCGCCTATGTCGCGATCGCGCGCTCCGGCACCGCGCTCGGCGCACACCGCAAGAACCGCGCCTGGGCACGGTTTTCGAGCTGGGCCATGGTGCTGGTCGCCCCGGTCCTGCTGCATGCCGCGTTCGACTTCCCGCTCCTGACCCTGCAGCGGGGTGGCGATCTCGGCTCTACGCTGCGGATGATCCTGGGCTCGGCGAGCGTCCTGATCGGGTTCAGCTCGATCGGCTTCGCCATCCGCCTGATCTACCGGGTCGGCCGCCATCATGCCCCGCGCACCGCGCTCGCGCGTGAACGGCTGAGCCAGTTGCGGCGGATGTGGGCCGTGCTCGTCCTCGGCAGCGGTGCCGGCTTTCTGGGGCTGGCCTTCGTCCTGGCGTCGATCCGTCGCTGGCTGATCAATCCCGAGCACAATCCGGCAGCGATCCTGGTCTCGCTCGCCGCGATCTCCATCGTGATCGGCATAGCGCTGCTGATCGCGACCACTGCGATCTACATCTTCGGGCGAAATCGAATTCGCACGACATCGGAGGGCTTTTCGTCGGCGCCGGGGCCGGGCTAATCTGATATAATCAGAACCGGATATGCTCTAGGATCGCTCGTGCAATTAGGCACCTGCCGGGAGCGCTGCGATGACCCTTCCAGACAACCTCGACAAGTTGCAGTCCGAAGTCAACGCCACGGTGAAGGCGCATTGGAAGGCCTTCCTGTTCGAAGGCATCCTGCTCGCGGTTCTTGGCCTCGCCGCGTTGATCGTGCCGGCCTTCGCGAGCCTCGCCGTGACCATCTTCCTCGGCTGGTTGTTCCTGATCTCAGGCATCGGCGGATTGATCGTCACCTACTGGGCGCGCGAGATGCCGGGCTTCTGGTGGTCGCTGATCTCGGCGGCGCTCGCCGTGCTCGCCGGCCTGATCCTGCTGGCGCGGCCGATGCAGGGCGTGCTGACGCTGACCATCGTGGTCGGGGCCTATTTCGTTGCCGAAGGCGTCGCCACCATCATGTATGCGCTGGAGCACCGGCGCGAATTGACCGGGCGCTGGTCGTGGCTCTTGATCGCGGGACTGATGGACATCCTGATCGCCTTCATCATCGTCGCCGGACTGCCCGGCTCGGCGGAATGGGCGCTTGGGCTCCTGGTTGGCCTCAATCTGTTGTTCGGCGGGGCCAGCCTGATCGGCATGGCGCTCGCCGCCCACAGCACCGACCCGTGATTTAGAGCGTTTTCGAGCGAAGTGGATACCGGTTCGCGTGAAGAAAACGCGTCAAAACAAGAAACTAAAGATTCGGTTCTGATTGAATCAGAACTGAATCTTTGGAGGTGACAAGGCCGCATCCATCCGCTATAGAGCCAGCCATGATCAACGCCGCCACCAGCTATTTTTGGTACTTTAGCTACGACAGCTCGCTGGCGGCGGGAGGATCGCGCTCAATTTAGTGAAATTGCAGCAAGACGTCCGAACAGCCGCCAGACCTGGCGGCTTTTTTGTTGGCCGGCAGGTTCAAAAATCAAAGGAGCCCGCCGTGTTGAGTACCACTGACGATCTTCGAATTAGAGAACTGAAAGAGCTCAGTACGCCCGAAGAGGTGATGCGCGAGGTCCCGCGCACCTTGACGGCGACGCGGGTGGTGATGGCGGCGCGCAACGCCATCCACGCCATCCTGAACGGCAAGGACGACCGCCTCCTGGTCGTCGTCGGCCCCTGCTCCGTCCACGATCCCGAAGCGGCCATCGATTACGCCGAGCGCCTCGCCACCTTGCGCGAGCAGCTCTCTGACCGGCTCGAGATCGTGATGCGGGTCTATTTCGAGAAGCCGCGCACCATCGTCGGATGGAAGGGGCTGATCAACGATCCCAACCTCGAGGGCAGTTTCGACATCAACAAGGGCCTGCGGCTTGCCCGCAGCGTGCTCTCCGCCGTCAACAATCTCGGCCTGCCCGCCGGCAGCGAATTCCTTGATATGACGACGCCGCAATACATCGCCGATCTCGTGAGCTGGGCCGCGATCGGCGCGCGCACCACGGAGAGCCAGATCCACCGTGAGCTTGCCTCCGGGCTGTCCTGCCCCGTCGGCTTCAAGAACGGTACCGACGGCGATGTGCGTATCGCCGCCGACGCCGTGAAGTCGGCCTCCTACCCGCACCATTTCATGGCGGTCACGAAGGGCGGGCGCTCGGCGATCGCGGCGACCAGCGGCAACGAGGACTGCCACATCATCCTGCGCGGCGGCCGCGCGCCGAACTATGATGCGGCAAGCGTCGATGCCGCCGCGGCAGAGCTGGCGCGCTCAGGCGTCAACCACCGTATGATGATCGACGCCAGCCACGCCAACAGCAACAAGAAGCCGGAGAACCAGCCGCTGGTCGTCGCCGACATCGCCGGCCAGGTTTCCGGCGGCGAGATGCGCATCATGGGCGCGATGATCGAGAGCAACCTGGTCGCCGGGCGGCAGGACGTTGTGCCGGGGGTCGCGCTCACCTACGGGCAGAGCATCACCGATGGCTGCATCGATTGGGAGACGACGGTCTCCTCGCTCAACGTGCTCGCCGATGCGGTCGAGGCACGCCGCAAGGCAGAGCGCCGCGATGTCCGGGAACGGCTGGCCTAGACGCCTGCTCCGAGCCGCTGGGCGTCGCAGCGCCCGGCGGTCGCCTCAGCAACCCCTGCAGATGCTCTTGATCTTGCGATCAAGGGCGGCGTCTTCCTTGTTCACCGGATTGTTCGGGTCGTTGATATTGTTCTCGCTCGGCACCTCGCCGCGGCGCGGCTGACGGTGGCCGATCGGCGCTTCCGGAATCGGCCTGGTCTCGGGACCGGTTTTCGGCACTGTCGTGGTTCCGCCCTGCGCAAAGGCAGGCGCACCGATCAGGGTCACAAGTGCCATCGACAAGATTGTTTTCCGCATCCTGATTCTCCTGCCTCTCAACACACTCTATCGCGCCCGTTCGGGCACGTCGATATTCGTGCATCTTCGATCACACCTTAGGTGGATAGAGATGCACGTCACCGCAATAATCGACGACACGGTAGCGTGTTTCATTAACTCCTTCACGTTGTGAGGGATTGTCCTGCGACAAATAGCGAGGCCCGATCGGCGCCTTGCCATGGCCGCCGGGAATGTCGAGCACGTAATCGGGCTGGCACAGGCCCGAGACGCGGCCCCGCAACGATCGCATCAGTTCCTGCCCGTCTTCGATGGTCGTGCGCAGATGCGCGGTGCCGGGCGCAAGATCGCCGTGGTGCAGGTAATAGGGCTTGATCCGGCATTCGACGAAGGCCCGCATCAAAGCCTCCAACGTGGCGGTATCATCGTTGACGCCCTTGAGCAGCACGGTCTGGCTCACCAGGGGAATGCCGGCATCCGCCAGCCGCGCGCAGGCGGCGCGCGCTTCGGGCGTCAGTTCGCGCGGATGATTGGCGTGGATCGCAACCCAGGTCGTGGCGCCCTCCACACGCAGCGCGCGGACCATCTCCGGACTGACGCGGGCCGGATCGGCCACCGGCACGCGCGTGTGCAGGCGAATGATCTTGACGTGATCGATGGCAGCGATGTCGGCCATGATCTCGGCGAGCCGCCGCGGCGACAGCATCAATGGATCGCCGCCGGTCAGGATCACCTCCCAGATCTCCGGTCGCGAGCGGGTATAGGAAAGCGCGTCGCGATAGGCATCCTCCGACAACGCGGTCGCCTTGCCCGGCCCGACCATCTCGCGGCGGAAGCAGAACCGGCAATAGACCGCGCAGACATGGACGAGCTTGAACAGCACCCGGTCCGGATAGCGGTGCACGATGCCGGGAACAGGCGAATGCGCATCGTCGCCGATCGGATCAGCGTTCTCGCCCACTTGCGTCACGAGTTCGTCCGCGGCGGGAATGAACTGCCGCGCGATCGGATCGTTGGGATCGTCCGGCTCGATCAGCGCCGCAATATCAGGCGTCACCGCGATCGCATAGCGCGCGGCGACCTGCTCGAGATCGGCAAGTGCTGCCTCTGGCGCAAGGCCGCGCTCGATCAGTTCGGCGGGCTGGCGCAACGTTGCGGTCAGCTTTCGGTCGATCCGGTTCATGTCTCTCCTGCCGGCGGCGTCCACACCACCTGGTCGATCCGCAGCGCGCCGCTTGCCAGCATCACCAGCCGGTCGAAGCCGAGCGCCACGCCGCTCGCCTCGGGCATCTCGCCGACGGCGGCGAGAAAATCCTCATCCAGTGGGTAACGCTCGCCATAGCGGCGCTCCTTCTCGTCCATGGCCCCGGCGAAACGTCGGCGCTGCTCGGCGGCATCGGTCAATTCACCGAATCCGTTAGCGAGTTCGACGCCGCAAGCATAGACCTCGAAGCGCTCGGCCATGCGCGGGTCGGACGGTTTCGCGCGCGCCAGCGCCGCTTCCGGGATCGGATAGTCGGACAGCACAGTCAGGCGCCCCCGCCCAAGATGCGGCTCGACGTGCTCGACCAGAACCTTGCTGAAAATATCCGACCAGGTGTCATCCTCGGCGATCCGTATCCGTTCCTGGGCTGCATCCGCAAGCGCCCCACGGTCACCCTCGCCGTCAACGATGGTGGCCAGAAGATCGATGCCGGCAAAGCGCTCAAAGGCGGACGCAACCGTCAGCAGTTCAGGCACCCCACCGACCTCTGCGGTCTTGCCGCGGAACGAGAAGCGCCGGATGCCGGTCGCATGTGCGGCCTCAGCGATAACAAGGAGGGTATCGGCTATCACGGCGTCGATGTCATCATTGGCGCGGTACCATTCCAGCATGGTGAACTCGGGCAAATGGAGGTCACCGCGTTCGCGGTCGCGGAACACGCGCGCGAACTCGAAGATCTTGGTTTCGCCTGCGGCGAGCAGCTTCTTGCAGGCGAACTCGGGTGATGTCCGCAAGTAGCGCGGCACCCGGCTTCCATCGGCCCGCGTCAACTCCGTGCGCGGCGCATGCAGATGGGTCTCATTGCCGGGCGAAACCTGCAGGATGCCGGTCTCGACCTCCGAAAATCCTCGCCCCTCGAACCAGGCCCGCACCGCCTTGGTCACGGCGCTGCGCGCCTCGAGAAACGGCTTTCTGTCGGCGTGCCGAGCTGGATTCCACCAGGGCGACGGGCGGTCGACGCCACTCATGGCTGCGCTCCCGCTAAAGGACGCTTCACGTGATGCGTCGGATTGTCCATCAACAGGTTGAGAAAATCGATAAAGACCATTGAAATCACTAGATTTCCATCGACAAGCGGCGCCCCCTTGATGCCCGACGGCGAATGCGTTGTCCACATGGCGGGGCTGGACCACGTTCCGGCTCGCGGTTCGCACGGTTGACAGCCGCCAGAGGACGCCACACCTGTCAGCAACCTGCCGAAACCGGCCGCAAAAGGCTGGCATCTCGGGGGCAAATCAGTATGTTGCAGCCCGAAACTGCCGCGAGGCCGCCGAGCGCATCAGCCGAGCCGAGCCGGCGGCCGAACCATTCAGGAAAACCACTTTGAGAGTCATCGCCAGTTCCATCCGCAAGGGCAACATCATCGAGCAGGATGGCAAGCTTTACGTTGTCCTTTCCGCCGAAAACATCCATCCCGGCAAGGGAACCCCGGTCAGCCAGATCGAAATGCGTCGCATCGGCGACGGCGTGAAGGTCTCCGAACGCTACAAGACCACCGACCAGGTCGAGAAGGCAACGGTTGAGGATCGCAACTTCAATTACCTCTATGAGGACGCCGACGGCTTCCACTTCATGAATGGCGAGACCTACGACCAGGTCCAGGTTCCAAAGGACATCGTCGGGTCGTCCGCGCCGTATCTGCAGGAAAACATGACCGTGAAGCTCTCGATGCATGATGGCAATCCGGTCGCGATCCAATTGCCGCAGCGCGCCACCCTCGAGGTCGTCGAGACCGAGCCGGTGACGAAGGGCCAGACCGCCTCGTCCTCCTACAAGCCCGCAATGCTCTCGAACGGCATCCGCACCGCTGTGCCGCCGCATATCTCGACCGGCACGCGTATCGTGGTGATGACCGAAGACGGCTCCTATGTCGAACGCGCGAAGGATTAGCCGATCGAGCTAAGGGGGTGCCGCGCCGGGGGACGACGCGTTGAAAGTGAAAGCTGTCCGCTTCGTCGCACCTTGGCTGGCAGCTTTCGCGTCGCTCCTCGCCAGCCCCTTCGCCGCTTCTGCCGACGAATTCCGTACCCCTTCGATCTCGGCCGTGCGCGTCGAATGGCGCGCGGTGCTCGATCAGCTCCGCGCGGAGATCAATACCCAGCCTTCGATCGCCGCAAACTTCACCTTTGCGAGCCAGCGCCGCGTGCCTTCGTACGATCCGCGCTCACGGCCCGCGCTGGTGCAATTGAACGCGATCACCTCGCAGCTATTCCCCGGCATCGGCCGCAGCCCGATCCCGGTGCTCCTGCCGTTCGACACCGCAAGCTATCTCGAAGCGCGGCAGAGCGGCACGCCGGAGAGCTTGTCGGTGTCGCGCTATCAGGCGGACTTCCGTCCGGCCGATCTCTTCCATGCAGGAGCCGCCGGTTATGATGCGATGTTCGCACTCGAGCCGGGAGCAGGCAACGGGATGCCGGAGCGGACTTTCGCAAGACCGGTCGAGGTGCATATCACCGGCTCGCTGCTCCTCTATGATCTCAACGATCGGCTCGGCGGCAGAGCCGAACCGGTCAAATCGCTTTCGGCGCAATACCCTGATATCCGACGCATCATCCGCGAAGGCTATGTGCGCTACGCCTTCACCCGCTTCGGCGTGCCCTATGTGGTCTCGATCCACTGCCTCGATAGCACGCCGCGGCTGCGGCGACTGGCCTGCCGCGAAGCCTATGCGGTCGCCGCGCGTTTCCTGAAGGCGCTACGCGTCGCCGGCGGCCAACCCTCGCGGCTGCGGCGGGACATCGCCTCCGTGAGCGCCGAGCGGCCGGCAGCCGTTTCACCCGAGTTCACCTATCGGCCGAGCGGCGACATCGTCGCCAACAGCGGTTACCACAAGCAGGGTGGCCGCACCGATCTGACCGCGTATTCGCAGATCCGCTTTCCTTTGGCGAAGGCGCCGGCCTTCGTCCATTCGCAATCGTTCGGCAGGCGCGCGACCAATATCCCTGGCAGGACAGTTTTTGCGAGGCGCGCAGCTTCGAAGTCGGCCAGTGCGCCAACGGCTTTGGCCACCAGGGGCAGGATATCCGCCCGGGCGCCTGCCCGCCCAACAGCGAAAGCGGGGAGTCCTGCGATCCCAAGCGGCAAGCGATCGTTGCCGTGCGCGATGGCGTCGTGATCCGTTCACGGGGCCAACAGGGGGCGACGCTGCAGGTCAACACCCAGACCGAACATATTCGCTTCCGATATATGCATATGAACCCGTCGGCGATGGATGCGGACAGCCTTCTCAACGGACGCCGCGTCACGGAGGGCGAAAAGATCGGCGTGGTCTCGAATTATCTCGATCATCCCAACGGCACCACGCGCCACCTGCATTTCGACGTGCAGGTGTTCACGCGCGACGGCTGGCTCTGGGTCAATCCCTACACCACGCTGGTCTCAGCCTACGAACGCCTGATCCGCGGCCGCGGCCGCGAGATCGGCCCCGAACCGCCCGCGGCAGCCGCGGTGGCGCACGCGCAGCCGGAAGACGTGATCCAACGTCTCGATCCGCAGGAAGGTGGCGGCAACTGATTGCCGACCAGGCGATTGACGGAAAGGAGCTAAATCTCCGAAGTCGATTCCGCGATCGTTAAGTGCCTGCAATGTATGGTGGGCAGCAAAACTCAAGTGAAACCACGATCGCGCATGTTCTCGACCTTCGCCTGGTATTTTCTGTCGCCGAACGGCCGGATCAGCCGGCAGGAATTCCGACTCGGCTTTCTCGGGATTGTCTTGGTCTACATTCTGCTGGTCCGGTATTACGTCTCACCCGATGTCAATCCGCCGTATGACGGCTCGGTCCGGCTGGCGCTGCTGATCGTTCTGTGGCCGCTCATCGCCATATTGGCGAAACGGTTGCACGATCTGAATGTCTCCGGATGGTGGCTGCTGACCCTTCTCGCCATTCCACTTGTTGCCAGCGCGATCAACATCAGCGTGTCTATTCCATATCTGCTGATCGTTGCCTTTCTGAGCTTCTTTCCCGGAGGATACGGAGACAATCGGTTCGGCCGCGATCCACTGGCGCGCGCCGGAATCTAGCGCGTCCGCCGCGACGCGTTTACAAACCCGCCGAACCGCACTACTCGAGAAACGTCGTGAGCTCCGCGCCCTCGTCGGCCACGAACACAGCAATCAATTCCGCGGGCTCCGTATTGCTCGCATTGGCTGAGACCAGGTGCGTCGAGCCCGGCGGCTCGAAGAAGGACTGGCCGACCTTGAACGTCTCAAGCGGTCCGCCGCCGAGCTGCGAGCGGATTTCGCCCTTGGTGATGTAGGCCGTCACCGAGCCAGCATGCCGATGCGCGCGCGTGAAACCTCCGGGGCCGTAGAACACGCGCACGATGGTGACACGTTTGCCCGGCACGTTTGGCAGAGCGTACGAGCCGATCGGCTCGACCTTGTCGAGCGGCGATCCCTCGGCGGCATTCGCGCAAAGCGGCGCGATGGCGCCGGATAACGTGTCCATCATCGCCGGCAATGTCTTTGCGGTGACCAGGGCACAGGCAAGACCGGCAATGACCGCGAGCGAGATCGGCCGCGTCGGTGCGAAAGGAGTTGTCGCCAGCATCGATGCCATGTTGTTCTCCTTTGGAGAAAGACGTTATTCGCCCCCTTTGCCTTCCGGATTCACGACGCGGCTGCGCCGACTGCGGGCGGCTTCCGTGCCGGCGGCGTCCAGCGATAGGCGACGCCATACCTGTTCCAGACGTTGATCGCTGCGATCGCCGAGGTGAGATAGTTCAGTTCCTGCTCGGAGAATTCCGCGCGCGCCTCAGCATAAACCTCGTCGCTCACGCCGTCGCCCAGCGTCGTCAGCGCTTCGGTCCAGGCCAGCGCGGCGCGCTCGCGGCTTGAGAATTGCGGAGCCTCGCGCCAAACCACGACGAGATTGAGCTTGTCGGCGGATATGCCGAGGCTCTCTGCCTGCAGGACATGAAACTGCACACAAAAGGCGCAGCCGTTGATCTGCGAGGCGCGCAGCTTGACCAGTTCAAGCAACTGTTTGTCGAGCCCGGCCTTGGCCGCCATCTGGCCCAGCGCCCGCACGGCCTCGTAGACTTCGGGTGCGAGTTTCTGAAAGTCAGCGTATTCGGCTCTCGCGTGTGACATCGGTTTCGCCTCATGTTATCAGTATACTGATACATTGTAAGAGCACTGATATGTCGCGCAAGGCTCGGTACACCGGCAAGAAATCGGTCACGGTTCGCAAGACGTCAAAAGGCGGAAAATCGAAAAATCCCGCTCGGAATAGGAAAACGCACGCGGCGGAAAATCTGACGGTCGCGACGCCCCGTCCGCCGCCGCCCGGCCAGGGCAAACGCGGCGAGCAAGGCTACCTCGCTTATCTCCTGCGGCAGGCGCAGGCTGCGACCCGGCTGACAATGGAACGCACGCTGGGAGCGCTCGGGGTCACCCCGCCGCAATTCGTCGTGCTGACGATGCTGCGGGCCTATCCCGGGCTGTCCGGTGCCGATCTCGCGCGGGTGGCCCTGCTGACGCCGCAGACCGTCGGCGTCATCATCCGCAATCTCGAGCGCGACGGCGCGATCCGGAAGACACCGCACCCGGTTCACGGCCGCGTCCTGCAGTGGACGCTGACCAGGCGCGGAACAGCACTCCTGGAAAAATGCCGGCGTCACGCCCATGCCGTGGACCGGCGGCTGGCTAAAGGGCTGCCCCCCAAGGCGGAACTGATCGTGCGGCGCTGGCTGTCCAAAATCGCCACAGAGCTGCAGGATAGCTAGGTTCCCGCGGCGATGTGACTTTTTGTGTACTTTGATGGCGTCGCTAGATTGGCAGCATGAAGCAGATTGATTCTTTGAAATCCCCTGCCCGCCGGGCTTTCCTGCAAGGCAGCATCGCGGCTGGCACCCTGCTGGCTGGCCCGTTCTCAGCGCTTGCCGCAGCACCACCCGGCTTCGACCAATGGCGCGACAATTTTCGCGCCCGCGCGCTCGCCAAGGGAATCTCGGCGGCCACCTGGACGCGCGTGATGGGCCGCATCGAGCCCGACATGAGCGTGTTCCGGCAGATGCAGAAGCAGCCGGAATTCAACGAGCAGATCTGGCAGTACATCAACCGTCGCGTCTCCGACTGGCGCATCATCAATGGGCGCGAGGCGCTCAAGAAGAACGAGGCGCTGTTCGCGCGGATCGAGAAGGATTTTGGCGTCGAGCGCGGCACGCTGCTGGCGTTGTGGGGCGTTGAATCCGCTTACGGCGATCCGCTGGTGCAGCGGAACCACATGAAGCCGGTATTCCCTGCACTTGCCGCGCTCGCCTGGAACGAGCCGCGTCGCAAGGCCTATTGGGAGACCGAGTTGATCAACGCGCTCAGGATCGTCGATCGCGGCTGGAGCACACCGGAGGAGATGCGCGGCTCCTGGGCCGGCGCCATGGGGCATTCGCAATGGATGCCGGAAGTGTGGCTCAATGTCGGCTTCGACTATGACGGCGATGGCAAGGTCTCGCCATTCGGCCGGCCGGACGACGCACTCGGATCAACCGCGAAATACCTCGTCAACCGCGGCAAATATCACCGCGGCCAACATTGGGGCTATGAAGTACGCGCCAATGGCAGCATGAGCGGCAGCCGCACCTACGCGGCGTGGGCCAGCGCCGGCGTGACCCGCGCCGACGGCCAGCCGTTCCCGCAGCCGAATGCATCGGCGCAACTCTGGATACCGGTCGCGGGCGGCCCCGCCTTCCTGCTGGGTCCGAATTTCTATGCCGTGCGCAGCTACAACCCCTCGATGAACTACGCGCTGGCGATCTGCCATCTCGGCGACCGCATTCTCGGCGCGCCGCCCTTCATCCATCCCTTCCCCGGCTCCGAGCGCGCACTGACGCTTGCTGAGGTGCAGGAAATGCAGACCCGGCTGACCAAGGCCGGCTTCGACACCGGCGGCACCGACGGCCGCGTCGGCAACGACACCATGAAGGCGATCCGGGATTATCAGACCAAGATGGCCCTGTTGCCCGCCGACGGTTACGGCGGACTGAAGGTACTGGCGCGGTTGCGGCAGGGTCCGTAGCGTGTGTCGTCACCAGGTCGTCATTCCGGGGCGATGCAAAGCATCGAGCCCGGAATCCATTTCTCCCCTCGCGACCGCTGCCCAATGGATTCCGGGCCTACGCCTTCGGCGCATCCCGGAATGACGAGAGGGATTGACTGCTGTCACGCCCTGCGCGCGACGGCACCTGCATTCATCCCGCCGTCGATGACGAGCTCAGTTCCCGTCACGTAGCGCGACGCATCCGAGGCCAGATACAGCACGCCGCTGGCGATCTCCGCCGCCTGGCCGGCGCGGCCGAGCGGAGTTGCGAGCTTCGCGCGCTCTTCCGGATCGATCGGCGCGTTGGCGGGGTTTCCCGTCGCCTCCGTCGGGATCTTGCCCCAGATCGGGGTGTCGATGATGCCGGGATGCACCGAATTGACGCGGATGCCGTCACCTATGGCGGCGCATTCCATCGCGACAGACTTCGCAAGCAGCCGCACGCCGCCTTTGGTCGCGGAGTATCCGGCAAGGCCCGCCGCGCCGCGCAGGCCCGCAAGCGAGGACATCATGATGACGGATCCGCCGCCGCTCTTCCGCATCAGCGGCAGAGAATATTTCACCGAGAGGAAAACACCGTCGAGATTAATCGCGGTCTGCCGGCGCCAGTCGGCGAGCGTCATGTCGGTGATCGACGGCACGGAGATGCCGATGCCGGCATTGGAGACCAGCACATCGAGCCGGCCGAACCGTTTCTCGATCTCCGAGATGATCTCCACCCAGCGTGCCTCGCTGGTCACGTCCTGTTGCAGAAACACCGCTTTGCCGCGGGCCTTGCTGATGCCGGCAACGAGCTCCGGTCCCCTGAGCTCGTCGATATCGGTCGCCACGACCGTGGCCCCCTCCTGAGCCAGCAATTCCGCGACCGCCGCGCCAATACCCGAGGCCGCGCCGGTGACCAGCGCCACCTTGCCTTCCACCTGTCCCGCCATGTGCTCTCCCCGACTGTTTTCTTATCTGATCACCGAAGGCCCCTGATCGGGGACCGCGACGTCGAGCACACGCAATTGCACACGTTCGGTGCCTTGCCAACGGTCGATCGCAAGGGAGCCTGCGACATGGAGCGGCTGGCCGCGATTCTGGATCAGCGCATTGCCGAGCTTTTGGCCGACGGAACGGAAAGCCATGCCGTTCACGATCGCGCCGTCGCCGGATTTGAAGCGCAGCCGCAGATGCGCCTGCCCGACTTCATCGGCATAGACGAGCTGGTGCGCCGGCAGCGCGATCACCGGCTCCGGATTGCCGGCGCCGAACGGGCCGGCGCGGTTCAGCATCGCAGCAAATTCCACCGTTACGGCGCGCGCGCTCACCGCGCCGTCGATGAACAATTCGTTCTCGTGGCGCGAATTGGCGACGTCGGCCGCGAGCACGCTTTCCAGATAGGCGCGGAACTCGGCGAGCTTCTCCTTTCGCAGCGTTATGCCCGCCGCCATCGCATGGCCGCCGCCCTTGAGCAGCAGGCCGTCCGCCACCGCCTGCCGCACCGCCTTGCCGAGATCGACGCCGCCGATCGAGCGGCCCGAGCCGGTGCCGATGCCGCCAGGCTCAAGCGCAATGGCAAAGGCTGGCCTGCCGAATTTCTCTTTGAGGCGCGAGGCCACGAGACCGACGACGCCGGGATGCCAGCCCTCGGCGGCCGTGACGATGACGGAGCCCTTGTCCTCCAATCCGAGCGAGGCCAGCGCCTCCGCCTCGGCCTGCGCTTCAGCCGCCTGCTCGATGACGCGCCGCTCGCTGTTGAGGCGGTCGAGCTCGGCCGCGATCCGCGCCGCCTCCGAGGGGTCGCTTTCCAGGAGCAGCCGCACGCCGAGATCGGCGCGCCCGATCCGCCCACCCGCGTTGATGCGCGGCCCCAGCATGAAGCCGAGATGCCAGGCCTCTGGCGGGCCGTTGAGCCGGGCCACATCCATCAGCGCGGTATGCCCGACATGGTCGCGCCTGCGCAGCGCGATCAGCCCCTTGGCGACGAGGGCGCGGTTGAGCCCGATCAGCGGCGCGACGTCGGCCACCGTCCCGAGCGCGACGTGATGCAGCATGCCCAGCAGATCCGGCTCCGGCAATTCGGGCGTCCAAAAGCCCCGCTGGCGCAATTCCCGGTTCACCGCAACCAGCGTCACCAGCACAAGACCAACGGCTGCGAGATGGCCAAGGCCGGAGAGATCGTCGGGCCGGTTCGGATTGACCAGCGCGTCGACCTCGGGCAGCGCCTCGCCGCATTGATGGTGATCGATGACGACCACGGACATGCCGAGCTGCCGCGCCTCCGCCAGCGGCTCCAGGCTCGTGGTGCCGCAATCGACGGTGACGAGGAGCGTCGCGCCCTTGGCGGCGAGCGCACGCACGGCCTCCGTGTTCGGGCCGTAGCCCTCGAACAGGCGGTCGGGAATGTGGATCAGCGGATCGAGCCCGCAATGCCGCAAGTGCCAGGTGAGCAGCGCCGCCGAGGTTGCGCCGTCGACGTCGTAGTCGCCGAAGATCGCGACCTTCTCGTTACGCACCGCCGCATCCGCGATCCGCCTTGCCGCCGCCTCCATCGCGGTCACGGTGAAGGGATCCGGCATCAATTTGCGGATGGTCGGATCGAGGAAATCCGGCACGTCATCGATCGCGACGTCGCGGCCCGCGAGCACGCGCGCCAGCATTTCCGGCAGTTGGTGGCGCTGCGCGATCGCGAGCGCCCGCGCCGCTCCCCGCGCGTCCAAACGGTCGCGCCAGAATTTGCCCGTGAGCGAGCGCGCCACGCCGAGAAAGGCCAGCGGCATCTCCACAGGCAGGATGGCGGTGTGCAGCGTCATAACGATCCCGACGACGAGTGGCGCTCGCATGAGAGCGAATCAGTGCTGCCATCCTCGACCCTGAGCGGGCGATCGCGAAGCGTTACCAGGCGGTTTTGCCCGCTTTTCGCAGGAGGCGGACGTTGCGGAATTGGCTTGCAGGGGTTGTCGACGCCTTCGCCGGGCGGTGTCAGGAGAGGGATTCACGACAGGAAACAGCGGAGTGCCGAAATAAAGTGCAGTCCCACATAGGTGGCAATTTCGGAAAATTAAGCCGACGTTAGCCGAAATCCCCGAAAAAGGACGCACGTTTGATGTGCGATTTTTTTGGTTCCGTTCCGTCCGCAGGAAGCGGTCAAAGGCTTAATGCAGGGGAAGTCCGCCTATGTCCATCGCGCTCCCGCGCGCGAAATCAATCGCGAGCGAATCGGCGGTCTCACCTGACGTCGACGATGAATCCGACATTTCGGCCCTGATCGCGCGGCTGACCGCGGAGGTCAACCAGATCGCCTGCGAGAAGACCAGGTCGATCCAGAAGATCACCAACCAGATGAAAATGCTGGCGCTGAATGCGCTGATCGAGAGCTCGCGCGCCGGTGCGCAAGGCGCCGGCTTTGCAGTGGTGGCGCAGGAAGTGCGAGGCGTCGGCCAGCAGGTCGAGACCATCGCGCGCGAACTCGAGACGCAACTAACGCGGCGCACCGGCAGTCTCATGAGCTCGATCGAGCGCATGACCGACCGCTCGCGCGGCGAGCGCATGGTGGACCTTTCGCTGAATGCGATCGAACTGATCGACCGCAACCTCTATGAACGCACCTGCGACGTGCGCTGGTGGGCGACCGATTCCGCCGTCGTCGACTGCGCCGCATCACCGCAACCGGCAGTGGTCGCACACGCTTCCGAGCGGCTTGGCGTGATCCTTTCCGCCTACACCGTCTATCTCGATCTCTGGCTTTGCGATCTCGAAGGCAATGTGCTCGCCAACGGGCGCGCCGATCGCTTCAAGGTGATCGGCCAGAATGTCGCGGCTACAAAATGGTTTCGTCAGGCGCGCGACCTGCGCTCGGGGGACGATTATGTCGCCGGCGACGTCGAGTGCCAGCCGCTGCTCGGCAATGCCCAGGTCGCGACCTATTGCGCCAGCGTCCGCGAAGGCGGCAAGGCCCATGGCAAACCGACAGGCGTGCTCGCGATCCATTTCGACTGGGAGCCGCAGGCGCGCGCCATCGTCCAGGGTGTACGCGTCGGCGCCGCCGACAAAGCGCGCGTGCTGCTGATCGATTCCAATTTCCGGGTGATCGCGGCGTCCGACGGCAAGGGCCTTCTGACCGAGCACGTCTCGCTGTCGCTGGGCGGCCAGCGCAGCGGCTTCTACCACGACCGCTCCGGCGCATTGGTCGCCTTCCACGCCACGCCGGGCTACGAGACCTACAGGGGTCTCGGCTGGTACGGCGTCATTCTCTGCGGGGCGGCTTCCTAGACGAGTGCTGCAACCCAGCGCGTTGCTGTGCGCCCCTCATGGTGAGGAGCCGCACCGCGGCATCTCCGGACGATGCTTCGCATCGCCGGGAGAACCATGAGGCCCCACTGTCACCCGCGGCCATCCTTCGAGACGCGGCCCTGAGGCCGCTCCTCAGGATGAGGACCTTTTGCGTGGCGGGTTCCTCTTAGGTTTTCCGCTGCGTTCTTCTCGCGACGAACTAGCAGCCCATCCGATCGGCGATCGCGCCAAAGTCCTTGGCGACGATGTCCCAGTCGCCGGTTGCTTCGAAGTCGACTTTCTGCAGCGGGCCGTATTCGGTCGGACGCGCCACAAAGGCAGTCTTCAGGCCGTTCTGTTGCGCATGCTTGAGGTCGCCGTTATGCGCGGCCACCATCATCACCTGCTCCGGCGGCAGGCACAACAATTTCGCGGCGCCGAGATAGGTTTCCGGATCGGGCTTGTAGTGCTCGAACAGTTCGGCCGACATGATGAGGTCCCAGGGGAGCCCTGCGAACTTCGCCATGTTGGTCAGCAGTGCGACATTGCCGTTCGAGAGCGGCGAGATGATGTATTTCGTCTTCAGCCGCGCCAGCCCCGCCACGCTGTCGGGCCAGGGATGCAGACGGTGCCAGCCCATCGTCAGGTACTGCAGGTCGGCTTCCGTCAATCCCTTGATGCCCTGCTGCTCGACCAGCTTCTCCAGCGAGCGGCGGTGCAACACGTCGAGGATGACATAGCCGTGTTCGGGATGTTTACGCACCTCATCCATCGAGGCGACATAGACCGCGCGCCAACCGTCAACGAGGGCGGTCCAGTCGGCTTCGATGCCGCGCGTCTTCGACCAGTTCGTGAAGTCGTTGATCAGGCTGGTGCGCCAGTCGACAACGGTGCCGAACACGTCGAACACCAACGCCTTCACCGCCGAAAGATCGGCCATGCTCGCCTCCCGTTTTTCTTGTCATTCCGGGGCGCGCATCAGCGCTCCCCGGAATGACGGCTCACTTCAGTCGAGATGGAACTTCTCGAGCTGGCGGTGCTCCGCCTTGATGTAGCGCACGGTGCCGGTGACCGAGCGCATCACCACCGTCTCGGTCTCGATCGTGTCCTTCTTGAACTTCACGCCTGTCAGCAATGAGCCCGTGGTGACGCCGGTGGCGGCGAACAGACAGTCGCCACGCGCCATGTCCTCGATGCCGTAGATCATCTTCGGATCGGTGATGCCCATCTTCTGCGCGCGCTCGCGCTTCTCGTCGCTGTCGAGGATGAGGCGGCACTGCATCTGGCCGCCGATGCAGCGCAGCGCTGCCGCGGCCAGCACGCCCTCGGGCGCACCGCCGGTGCCCATGTAGATGTCGACGCCGGTTTCGTCCGGGTTGGTGGTGTGGATCACGCCGGCCACGTCGCCGTCGGTGATCAGGCGCACGGCGGCGCCGGTCGAGCGGATGCTCGCGATGATGTCGGCATGGCGCGGACGGTCGAGCACCAGCGCTGTGATCGCCGATGCCGGCACGCCCTTGGCCTTGGCGAGCCGCTGGATGTTGTCGGCCGGCGACGCGTCGAGTTCGATCACGTTCTTGGCGTAGCCCGGACCGATCGCGATCTTTTCCATGTAGACGTCGGGCGCGTGCAGCAGCGTGCCGCCATCGGCCATCGCCATCGTGGCGATCGCGCCCGGCATGCTCTTCGCGCAGAGCGTGGTGCCTTCCAGCGGGTCGACGGCGATATCGACCTTCGGCCCAGCATTGAGTCCGACTTTCTCGCCGATGAACAGCATCGGCGCCTCATCGCGCTCGCCTTCGCCGATCACGATGGTGCCCTCGATCGGCAATTTGTTGAGTTCGCGGCGCATCGCGTCGACGGCGGCCTGGTCGGCCGCCTTCTCCTCGCCGTGGCCGCGCAGCCGCGCGGCCGACACCGCCGCCCGCTCCGTTACCCGCACGATTTCGAGCGTGAGAATGCGCTCGAGCAAGAGTTGCGGCGGGACGGAAATATGGGTCGACATCTCTGCACTCCTTCAGCCTTCGGGCCCCTCGCCCGCATTCAATCATCTAACGTAGAGGGCGTTCGCTATCGCACACTAATTTTTCTCAATTCGGATCACCTGCGGGCGACCACTGATGACCCTGTCGCGCTGCACGGCCTTGAGCGCCCGGTGAACCGCGTCTTCACTGGTCGCATAGGTAATCAGAATGACCGGAACCGGTGAAGCTTTTTTGGCCGAACCGTTAACATCACCGCCATTGCGGTGGCGCTGCACGATCGATTCCAGCGAAATCTTCTGTTCCGCGAGCCGCGTTGCGATGGTCGCGGCGGTGCCGGCGTGGTCGCGGGCCAGAAGGCGGATGTAATATCCGCCTTCATGGCGCTCCATCGGCGCCTTTGTCGTGGCGCGTAGGCTGTCGACCGGCCGGCCGAACGGCGTTGCGCGGATGCCGCGCGCGACGTCGGCTATATCGGCAACAACGGCGGACGCGGTCGCCGCCCCGCCTGCCCCCGGCCCGACCAGGGTGATCGGCGGAATGCCCTCGCCGTCGATCGTCACCGCGTTGGTGACGCCCATCACTTGGGCAATCGACGAAGATTTCGGCACCATGGTCGGATGCACGCGCTGCTCGATGCCCTTTGCGGTTCGCACCGCAACGCCGAGCAGCTTGACGCGATATCCGAGTTCCTCCGCCGCACGCAGGTCTTCGGGCGTGATCGAGGAAATGCCTTCGACATAGACAGCGGTTTGCGCGACCTTGGTGCCGAAGGCGAGGCTCGCCAGGATCGCAAGCTTTTGTGCGGTGTCGTGTCCGTCGACATCGAAGGACGGATTGGCTTCGGCATAACCGAGCCGCTGCGCATCCTTCAAACATTCCTCAAACGACAATCCCTCATGCTCCATCCGCGTCAGGATGTAATTGCAGGTGCCGTTGAGGATGCCGTAGACGCGGTTGACGCTGGTGCCGGAGAGCCCCTCGCGCAGCGTCTTGATCACGGGAATCGCCGCGCCGACCGCGGCCTCGTAATTCAGTGCGCCACCATTCTGCTCGGCGGCCTTGGCAAGCTTCAGCCCGTGCTTGGCGATCAGCGCCTTGTTGGCTGTCACCACCGACTTGCCGGCCTTGAGCGCGGTCTCGATCGCCGAGAAGGCGGGATCATCGGCGCCGCCCATCAACTCGACGAAACAGTCGACATTGGAATCCTCGGCCAGCGCCTGCGGGCTTTCGACCCAGTCGATACCGCGCAAATCGAGCCCGCGCTTCTTCGCCTTCGACCGCGCGGTGACCGCGACGACGCGCACGCCGCGACCGCTGCGCGCCGCCAAGGCGGCTCCCTGCTGCTCAATCAGGCGGACGACTTCGGCGCCAACGGTGCCGAGCCCCGCTATGCCCACTTTCAGCGGTGCGACCATCGAGAAGAAACCTGCCGGAGGACTTTATGACCTAAGCATGATCTGATCCGAAAACCGGATTCCACTTTTCGGGATCATGCCTAGCGCCGGTTGGCGAGAGGAACCACGTTGTGCAACGTTTCGATGCCGCTTTCAAGGAAGCGGCGCACACCGCGCGCGGCCTGGCGAATGCGTTGCTCGTTTTCCACCATTGCGATGCGGACAAAGCCTTCGCCGTGCTCGCCGAAGGCAACGCCGGGCGACACCACTACGCCGGACTTCTCCACCAAGAGGGTTGCGAACTGCATGCTGCCGACATCCTCGAACGCTTTCGGCAGCGGCGCCCAGGCGAACATCGAAGCTTGCGGCGGCGGGATATCCCAGCCGGCGCGGCCGAACGCCTCCACCAGCGTGTCACGCCGCCGGCGATAGGTCTCGCGCATCTCGCGGATACAGTCGTCCGGCCCGTTCAGCGCCGCGGTCGCGGCCACCTGGATCGGCGTGAAGGCGCCGTAATCGAGATAGGATTTCACCCGCGCCAGCGCCGCGATGATACGCTCATTGCCGACCGCAAAGCCCATGCGCCAGCCGGCCATCGAATAGGTCTTCGACATCGAGGTGAATTCGACGGTGACGTCCATCGCGCCCGGCACCTGTAGCACCGAAGGCGGCGGATTGTTGTCGTCGAAATAAACTTCGGCGTAAGCGAGATCCGACAGGATGAAGATCTCGTGCTTCTTCGCAAAGGCGACGAGGTCTTTGTAGAAGTCGAGATCGGCGACATAGGCCGTCGGGTTGGAGGGATAGCAGACCACGAGCGCGAGCGGTTTCGGGATCGAATGGATGATCGCGCGCTCCACCGACTCGAAGAATTGCGGCGTCGGCTCCGACGGCACCGAGCGGATCACCCCGCCCGCCATCAGGAAGCCGAAGGCATGGATCGGGTAGCTCGGATTCGGGCACAGGATGACGTCGCCGGGCGCGGTGATCGCCTGCGCCACATTGGCAAAGCCCTCCTTCGAGCCCAGCGTCGCCACCACCTGGGTGTCCAGATTGAGCTTCACGCCGAACCGCCGCGCGTAATACGCAGCCTGCGCCTTGCGGAGACCGTTGATGCCGCGCGAGGCCGAATAGCGGTCGGTCCGCGGCTTGCCGAGGGTTTCCTTCACCTTCTCGATCACATGGGGCGGCGTCGGCAGGTCCGGGTTGCCCATGCCCATGTCGATGATGTCGGCCCCGGCATTGCGCGCGGCTGCCTTGGCCTGGTTGACCTTCTCGAACACGTAAGGCGGCAGACGGCGAATGCGATAGAACTCTTCCATGGGACCTTTGCTCCGACGACCGGCACGGCAGAATCGCGGACGTTTGCGCGGTTTGCCGCAACCAAGCCCGGTTTGGCCCGGAAATTACGCCCAATCAATGACTTAGAGCGTTTCCAGACGCAAAATCTGGGCTCGGCGACCGGATATGCGGTTGAATTGAGGTTCTTTTAGCATGTAGCGGTGGCAGCGCCAGCGATTCCGCCCCGTCACTTACCGGCGTTCTGCGCGGCTGCAGCCTGGCGGTCGCGGGCCGCCTTCAACTCGGCCTCGATCTTGGCCTGCTCTGCCGGCTTCATCGGCGCCTCCTCACGATCCGGCGGCATGTCGTGCACTGGGAGATAGCCGCCGGCCTCCTTCGGACGCGCCGGCGCATCGGCTGGCACCCCGACGCCGGGAAGATCCGCGATCGACGTGGAGCAGCCGCCAAGCGCAACCGCGGACGCGAGCAGCGCGCCGACCGCGAGCAGCCTTTTCATTCGATCGATACGCATACGTCCGGAAGTCCCCACTTGCCGGTAACTAATCACTGGTACGAGCCTTGCAGCGACAAATCGTCTGATCGCTTCGGCCCTGCCCTAACCGTTCAAACCATTGTCGCCCGAAACGATTAAGTCGTGAACAACAAATCCGATTGATGCGGCTTCAATGTGTCGGAACTGGGAGGAATTTGTCGCAGTGCAACAATGCGAAAACCTAGAGAAATCCTACATCTTCCTTGCCGCACCGCGCGATGACGCGGCTCAATTGAAGCGATAGTGTCCATTGCATGAGCGACGTTAACCTCGAAACCCAGGCCACAAAGAAGTTCGACGGCGAAGCCTTCGCAATGAACATTGCGCGTGCGCTGGAGAGCTCCGGCCAGGCGCTTGCAGCCTATCTGAAGCCGCGTGAGAACGCTGACATCAAGGACAAGGCGGGAGGCGAGTTTGCGGAGGTGATCAAGACCTTCACCGCGGTCGCCGAATACTGGCTCTCGGACCAGGATCGGGCCGCCGACTTGCAGACCAAGCTCGGCAAGGCCTATCTCGACCTGTTCGGCTCGGCCGCGCGCCGCATGGCCGGCCAGGAAGCCAAGGCCGCGATCGATCCGCCACCGCGCGACAAGCGCTTCGCCGATCCGGAATGGCGGTCGAACCAGTTCTTCGACTTCATCCTGCAACTCTATCTGCTCACCGCGCAATGGGCGCAGGAGCTCGTGCGCAACGCTGAGGGGGTCGATCCGCATACCCGCAAGAAGGCCGAGTTCTACGTCCAGCAGATCACCAACGCGCTGGCGCCGTCGAATTTCGTTTTGACAAATCCGGAAGTGCTGCGCACCACGATGGAGACGAACGGCGACAACCTCGTTCGCGGCATGAAGATGTTGGCTGAGGACATCGAGGCCGGCCACGGCACGCTGCGGATCCGCCAGTCCGACCCGACCAACCTCGCGGTCGGCGTCAACATGGCGACCACGCCGGGCAAGGTGATCTATCAAAACGAATTGATGCAGTTGATCCAGTACTCGCCGACCACGGAGACGGTGCTACGCACGCCGCTCCTGATCGTGCCGCCATGGATCAACAAGTACTACATCCTCGATCTCAGGCCGGAGAAGTCCTTCATCAAATGGTGCGTGGACCAGGGATTGACCGTGTTCGTGATCTCCTGGGTCAATCCCGATCGCGAGCTCGGCAAGAAGACCTTCGCCGACTACATGACCGAGGGACCGCTGACCGCGATGGACGTCATCGAGAAGGTGACGGGCGAGATGAAGGTGCACACCGTCGGCTATTGCGTCGGCGGCACCCTGCTTGCCGCGACGCTCGCCTGGCTCGCCGAGAAGCGCCGCGTGCGCGTCACGTCGGCCACGTTCTTCGCCGCGCAGGTCGACTTCACTCATGCCGGCGACCTCCTGGTGTTCGTCGACGAGGACCAGATTTCCGCGCTCGAGCGCGACATGGAGCAGCGGGGCGTGCTCGAGGGCAGCAAGATGGCGATGGCCTTCAACATGCTGCGCTCTAACGACCTGATCTGGTCCTATGTCGTCAGCAACTATCTGAAGGGGCAGCCGCCCACCTCGTTCGACCTCCTGCACTGGAACTCCGACGCGACGCGGATGCCGGCGGCGAACCATTCCTATTACCTGCGCAACTGCTACCTGGAGAACCGGCTTTCCTCTGGCAGCATGGTGCTGGACAACACGCTGCTCGATCTCTCCAAGGTGAAGGTGCCGGTCTACAACCTCGCGACCCGCGAGGATCACATCGCGCCGGCCGAGTCGGTGCTGTACGGCTCGCAGTTCTTCGGCGGGCCCGTGAAATATGTGCTGTCCGGTTCCGGCCATATCGCCGGCGTGGTCAACCCGCCTGCGGCCAACAAGTACCAGTACTGGACCAACGACAACATCAAGGACGCCAGGCTTTCCGACTGGCTGAAGAGCGCCAAGGAGCACAAGGGATCGTGGTGGCCCGATTGGCGCGAATGGCTGGAAAGCATCGATGCCGAGGCAGTCCCCGCGCGCGCTGTCGGGTCTGAGGCGCTGCCGCCGATCGAAGAAGCCCCCGGCAGCTATGTCCGGGTGCGCGCATAGCGCGATGCGCGCCGCTTCGGTATAATCAAGCGTCCACTTGGAGCAGAAAAATCACGCTCCAGACGGGACGCGGATCAATCGAGGGGAAACCAATGACGCGTGAACTGTTCTGGCTGACGCTGACGGTGATTCTGACCGGAATATTGTGGATTCCCTACATCATCAACCGCTGCCAGGTCCGCGGCCTCGCCGGCGCGATGGCCAACCCCTCGCGCGGCGACAAGCCTCTCGCCGACTGGGCGAACCGGCTGATGTTCGCGCATGACAACGCGGTCGAGAACCTCATCGTTTTCGCGCCGCTGGTCCTGATCCTCAATGCAATCGACTATTCCACCAAATGGACCGTGCTCGCTTGCGCCGTCTATTTCTGGTCGCGCGTGGCGCACCTGATCGTCTACACGCTCGGCCTGCCGGTGTTCCGCACCCTCGCCTTCGTCATCGGCTTCCTCGCGCAAGCCGTGCTCGCGCTGGCGATATTCAGGGTGCTCTGATTGCAGTGCTTCACGGCTGTGGCCTGGCCTCGGGCTTCATGCTCAAATCCATGGATGCCGTCAGCTTGGCGCGAATGTAGTCGCCAGCCAACACGGGCTCGTACAGCGCGGGATGCTTCGCATCGACGCAAGTCGGGAGGCAGGCGACTTCGGCCGACTCGTTCGGTCCCGTGAAGGCCACCATGGACAGGCGCGCGGTCGAGCCTGTGAGGCTGCGATCGGGGTTG
Organism: Bradyrhizobium sp. Leo170; assembly: GCF_004296405.1. GTDB lineage: Bacteria > Pseudomonadota > Alphaproteobacteria > Rhizobiales > Xanthobacteraceae > Bradyrhizobium. The sequence continues at coordinate 15,182 of NZ_PSRR01000037.1, read as the reverse complement.
GATACCCGATGCAGCGTCGAGCGCCAGCGGCCATTGGTCCATCGCGACATCAGATCGCCGACATTGATCACGAAGGAGTTCGGGACGACGCCAACCTCGCTCCATGTCCCGTCGCGATCACAGACCTCGAGGCCGCCCGGCGCCTCGTCCTGCCGCAGGATGGTCAGGCCACCGTAGTCATGATGGGCGCCATAGCGCAATTGACCCGGCGCAGGCGGTTGCGGCTGATCGGGATAATGTACAAAGCGCAGCGTGATCGATGGATCGGCATACGAGGACGCGAAATAGTCTTCTGGCAGATCGAGGGCCAACGCCGAAAGACGCGTGAGATGAGCGGTGAGCGTCATGATCTCGGCCGACCAGGCTTCAACCAAGTCTCGAAGCCCGACCGGACTGGCGGGCCATATATTCGGCCGGCCGCTGTGGGCTGCCCGGTGTGGAGCCGCAAACACCAGGGCCTCGCACAGGTCAGGCGGCGTTTCGCCCGACAGGGTCTTGGCGACACTCTCGATTCCGATCGGCAGATAGCCGCGCCCCTTGGTCTTCTCGGGTGCGGCATTCTGCAGCTTCGTCGCCATGGGCTGCGCGAAATAGTCCTTCACAGCGCCATAGGTGTCGCTCGCGAGCTGTTCCGGCACCCCGTGCCCGACCACAACGGCGAAACCGATGCTTTCGAACGCATGACCAAACGCCAGTCCGACCTTCTGGCGGGCCGCAGCGTCACCGTGGACGAAGGGAGCTATATCGACGATGGGAAGAGTCATCTGAGGCATCGAAATCTCTCGGCAAACATACCAGGGGGTCGAGCGGTCATTTGGTGTTGCTGAATCGCAGCGTGTAGGCGGATCTCACGTCGAGCGTTCTCGGATAGACTCCTGCCGTGGCGAGCGTGTCGAAGAAGCGGGTCCAGCGTTCGTCCGTCATGGCGCCAATCCCCAGCCTGTCGGCATCGCCCCCAAGGACAAGCCCGCGCTTGCGCATCTGATCGAGCTTGAAGCGGAACAGTTCCTCTCCGCCGGTTGGATTGACGGCGAGGATAGCTTTCATGGCCGGTGTGGCGTCACCCGTCATACATTCTTCGAACCCCTTTCGGGTTGCGTCGACGAAGGCCTGAACGGTGTTGGAATGACCTTCAATATAGGCGTCGGTGGCGAAGATCGTGGTCGCGTAATTGTCGTAGCCATAGTCGGCAAGCAGGATCGATACGGGCGGTGCAGGCAAGGCCTTGCCGAGCAGCAAGGCGTCTTCGGTGATATAGCCTTGCTGCACGGCCTTGGGATCGGCAAGAAACGGCGCAGCCGAATAGCTGTAGGCCGCCAGCTGATCATCCGAGAAGCCGAACTTGGCTTTCAGGAATTGCCAGAATTCGTTTCGTGAGAACTGGCCGATCATGATCCGCCGGTCCTTCAGGTCCTGCAGGGTGGAAACGCCCTGGCCTGCATGAGCCACCAGCGTCTGCGGGTCCTTCTGGAAAAATGCCGCGACCGTACGGGCCTTCACGCCCCGATTGACCAGATTGAGCGTTGTGAAACTCGACCCCATGCCCATGTCGATTTCGCCGGCAGCGACCATGAGGGGCATATTGACGTTTGGATTGCCGGGACGAAGTTCGACGTCGAGGCCAGTGTCCTTGTAGTAGCCCTTCGCCTGGGCCTGGAAGAAGCCACAGTGCTCCCCTTGTGGCACCCAGTTTAGGCCGTAAACAACCTTATCGAGCGCCTGGGCTGGCGAACCCATGACCGACAAGGCCATCGCACAGATAGTAAGACACTGTTTCATGAGTGTAGCGGTCCGCATGCCTGCCCCTTTGGACTGGAAGTGATTCAGCCGACCGTCGGGGCGCCATCGTCGTCACCACAACGGCAAGCTGAGCCTGCGAGCCAGCTTCATCTCCGTGTTTGCGGAGCGCTCGGCGACCACTGGATTGCAAGGCAACAGGAAGTCTTGCACCGCAAAGCGTTGCGTACGAGCATCATTTTTGCGCATTGTGTTCGCAAAAAGCGTACGCAGACAGGATACGCCCTGTGCGCGCCAGCCATCGGATCGCGGACGAGCGCCCTCATGTGCGGCGACTGACTTCATCCAGTTTCCTGGTGAGCCTGGAGCGCGCCCCGATTGCGCCGCTCAGCGCCGATGGTCCAACGTCGCTCCGGCAGAATGCTGAGCGCATCGCTGCGCGAAGCGCTCAGCATGACAGAACAGTGCCGCCCGCTTCAGGCTTAGGCCTCAGCGAGCCCCAGCATCAGCCGCATGTTTTGCACCGCCGCGCCCGAGGCACCTTTGCCCAGGTTGTCCAGGCGCGCGACCAGCACCGCCTGATGGTGCTTGTCGCTGGCAAAGACATAAAGTTCGAGCCTGTTGGTCTCGTTCAGCGCCTCGGGCTCGATCCGCCCGCTCTTGGCGGCCTCGTTCTCAAGCGGCATGACCGAGACGTAGCGGCTTCCGGCGTAGCGTTCCGCCAGCGCAGCGTGGAGGTCGGCCGCACCGGGCTTGCCCGGCAGTGTCTCAAGCTGCAATGGCACTGACACCAGCATGCCCTGCCGGTAGTTGCCCACCGACGGCACAAAGATCGGCCGGCGCGTCAGCCGCGAGTAAAGCTGCATCTCCGGCACATGCTTGTGCTCGAAACCGAGACCATAAAGTTCGAAGGCTGGCGCGGTGCCGTCCTCGAAGCTTGCGATCATCGACTTTCCGCCGCCGGAATAGCCGCTGACGGCGTTGACGGTGACCGGGTAATCCGCAGGCAGCAGGCCGGCGTCGACCAGCGGGCGGAGCAGCGCGATCGCGCCGGTCGGATAGCAGCCGGGGTTGGAAACCTTCCGAGCGGTGCGGATCTTGTCCGCCTGATCCGCCGCGAGCTCCGGAAAGCCGTAGGTCCAGTCGCTGGCAACGCGGAACGCCGTCGATGCGTCAAGCACCCGGGGTGCCGCGGCGCCCATGCTGTCGATCAACGCAACGGTCTCCTTCGCGGCATCGTCCGGCAGGCAGAGGATCACCAGATCCACCTCCTCCATCAGCGCGCGCTTGGCGCCTGCGTCCTTGCGCTTTTCTTCGGCAATGCTCTTCACCACCACGTCATTCTGCAGCCGAAGCCGCTCGTTGATGCCGAGGCCCGTTGTTCCACTGGCACCGTCGACAAACACGGCGGGCTTGGCGGCGCTGCCGACGGTCGGGGATGGCTTGACGTCAGAGAGGCTCATGGCTCGCTCCTTTCGAGCTTGTTCGGTTCACTTGCAAAGGCCTGCGGCCGCGCTTGGCGCATCAGATGCGCAATCTGTTGCGCGCCTGCATCGGTCTGCGAAGCGAGCACGCTCGCCACCGCTGCGTAGTCGGTTTCGGATTTGTGCTGGTTGAGCTTGAAGCTACCCTCGACCTCTTCAACCGTCATCTCAAGACCCACGATTGCCTTCTTCATCGCCTCGAGCCGTGCGGCGGTCATCTTCGATGACGTCCACGGCTTCTTCGGCAGCAGCCTGTTCTCGAACTTGGCGCTGAGCGTATCGATCTGCACCGCAAGCTCGTCATCCGACAGCGGCCGTACCGGACCGCTCAGATGCACAGCCTGATAAAGCCAAGTCGGCACCTGATCGCGTGAGACATACCAATCCGCCGACACATAGGCATCCGATCCGGTGACGGCCAGCAGCCAGGACGAAGTCCCCGCAAGCTTTATCAGCGGATTGTGACGGGCGAGATGAAACACCGCGCGCGGCGTCCCGTCCGCGCCATAGGACAGGTAGAACGGCAGCGGCGAAGCGATCGGCTTGGCGCCGTCCCAGGCGCAGACAAGGCCGAACCCGCGCGCTTCCGCAAAGGCGAGACTTGCGGCGCGGTCGGGCTTGAACGGCGGTGGCGTATACATGTCGAACTCCGGAGGTGGCTAGGAGCCGCCAGACCGACCGCGTTTCTTTTCTTGGGAAAGATGCCGCGGGAGGTGATCCGGCGGCAGAGGCGATGATCTTAAACGCAGACGACCGCCCATACCGCGCAAGCGCGGCTGCGGCGGGCGATGAAATTGGTCGCAGCATGGATCATGCGTGAGGCTATAGGGGTGCGGGGCCTGATCGTCAAGGCGCAACGCCGTCAATCCGGGGCGACGCGGTAGCGTCGAACCCGGAATCTCCCGCCGCAACTTCCGGGTTCGCGCGCTAAAGGCGCACGCCCCGGAATGACGAGCGTGGGGCCATTCAGATCACGGGATTCCACGGCACCGGGATCACCCGATAGCCATTGCCGTCCTTCTCGACATTGGCGAGGCCGGGGAATGGATAGTGGAAGCCCTGCAATTGCAGCTTCTCGGCGGCCACCATGTCGTAGACCCGGCGACGGGTCTTCTCGGCCATGTCGGCGTCCTGATCGAAGAAGGCGTGCCAGCCCGGATTGGTCGCGAACGGATTCGGATTGTTGGTGACGTCGGACTGGATGAATACCTTCCCTGAACCCGACGACAACACGTAGGAGGTGTGACCCGGGGTGTGGCCGGCGGTCTCGACCGCGAGCAGTCCCGGCGCGACCTCCTTGCCCCATTCGTAGGGCGTCACCTTCTTCTGAAGGCTCGCCTCGAAGATGCTGCGGTTGTTCTTGAAAAGATTCTGCATGCGACCGGCCGGAGCGCGACTCATCTCGCCATCGTCCATCCAGAACTTCCACTCCACGGCAGGCACCAGCACCTCGGCGTTCGGAAACGCCGGCGTGCCGTCCGCCGTCAAGAGACCATTCACATGGTCGCCGTGGAAGTGGGAGATCACGACCATGTCGACCGCCTTGGGATCGAATCCCGCCGCCGTCATATGGTCGATGAACAATCCGTTAGCGCCTTTGCTGCTGACCTTGCCCGTGGGGCCGTTGCCGGTGTCGAGCACGATGAGCTTGCCGCCGCTGTTGATCACGAGCGGGGCGAAATGGATCGTGAAGACATCACGCGGCAGGAACGCCTTTTCCAGTGCCGCGTTCACTTCCTCCTTCTTCGCATTGGTGATGAAGGAGTCTTCCAGCTTGAAAACGTTCTTGCCGTCGGACACCACGGTGACCTGGATGTCACCGACCTTGTAGCGGTAGAAGCTCGGCGCCTGCTTGTCCGCGAGCGGCGCCGCGGCCTGTGCGGGAATGTTCGGCAACAGCGGCGCAGCAGCAATAGCGGCTGCGCCCGCGAGGGCGTGACGACGTGTGATTTCCATGATGCTCTCCCAGTGAAACGATGACCGCGGTAATTCCGCGTTGGCTTCCTGCAAGGACCCAATCCACCGAAAATGGAGCGCCCGGTATCGACGGGGCTAACCCCCGCCTCGGGCGCTTATTCCACGTCTCACACCGTTCGCCACAACCACTCGGCGATGTGCGCCATCACGTCCCCGAACAGCAGCAGCACCGCCGACCACACCAGCGCGGAGATGAAATTGGCGATCTGGAATGGCCAATATGACATCTCGAAGATACCGGCCGCGAGCGGAACCGAGGCGCGCAAGGGTCCAAAGAAGCGGCCAATGAAGATGCTGGGCACGCCCCATTTGCGCACGAAGGCTTCGCCGCGCGGCAGGATCTCCGGATAGCGCGATAGCGGCCACATCTGCGCGACCTTTTCCTTGTAGCGGTAGCCGAACCAATAGGAGACCCAGTCGCCGAGTGCCGCGCCGATGCCGCCGGCGATCCAGACCGGCCAGAAGCTGATACCACTCACCCCGATCAGCGCACCGATCGCGACCAGCGCGCCCCAGGCCGGGATCAGCAGCGAAACGAACGCGAGCGACTCGCCGAACGCCAGCACGAGCACGATTGGCGCGGCCCAAACCTGGTGGTGGCGCACGAAATCGGCCACGGCACGCGCAAATTCTTCCATATAATGAACGCCTTCCCCGCCCCGCTCTGGTGGCTTGAACCTTTCTGCGGGCTCATAGCCTAAGGACAGGTAAGCCAGCCCCTTGCGTGACAATCAAGTCACAAAGCCGAAGGAAGGGGCGTGATTTCAGGTCCCGGCCCCAAGGCCGCAGCGTTTTCCCACAGGATGAGGTTTTTTGATGATTGGATCGTTGATGATGTGCGTGAGTGCCGTCGTTCTACTGCTCGGGATGCTGGGCGGCATTGCCATGGGCATCCAGCAAAATTTCACCCTGGCGCCGGCGCATGCCCATCTGAATCTCGTCGGCGGCGTGCTTTTGTTCCTGTTTGGGCTCTATTACCGCCTGATTCCGGCCGCCGGGGCGACGATGCTGGCCCGGATCCAAGGCTGGATGCACATTCTGGGCGCGATCCTGTTCCCCGCGGGCGTGGCCGTCGTGCTCCTGAAGGGGTCCTCGTTCGAGATCGCCCCGGTCGTGGGCTCATTGCTGGTGGTCGGCTCCATGGCCCTGTTTGCCCTGATCGTGTTCCGCACCTCGCGCGCCTGATCGAGAGTTCCTACCTATTTCTGTGACCGCCGGGCGAGGCATCGATTGCCGCTGCCCGGGCGGTCACTTTTTAAGCCTATCCGTGTCATAGTCAGAATGACTGATTCGCTGCGCGCTGTTTGCGCAATCTATGAAGAGCCATGTCCAAATCACTGAAATCCGCTGCAAAAACCAAATCCAATGACGACCTGTTCGCCGGTGCCGAGCCTAAAGGTCGAGCGCCGCTGAAGGTCGCTGCGCGCTCGGGTTCCGCTGAGGCTGACTATACCGCTGCTGATATCGAGGTGCTCGAAGGGCTGGAGCCGGTCCGCCGGCGGCCCGGCATGTATATCGGCGGCACCGACGAAAAGGCGCTCCACCATCTGTTCGCCGAAGTCATCGACAACTCCATGGACGAGGCGCTGGCGGGGCACGCCACCTTCATCGAAGTGGAGTTGACCGCGGACGGTTTCCTGACGGTCACCGACAACGGCCGCGGCATCCCGATCGATCCGCACCCGAAATTCCCGAAAAAGTCCGCGCTTGAAGTCATCATGTGCACGCTGCATTCGGGCGGCAAGTTCGACTCCAAGGTCTATGAGACCTCGGGCGGTCTGCACGGCGTCGGCATTTCCGTGGTCAACGCCCTCTCCTCGCGGCTCGAGGTCGAGGTGGCGCGCGGCCAGAAGCTCCACCGCATGACGTTCGAGCGCGGCCATCCCAAGGGCAAGCTCGAAGACCTTGGCAAGGTCAGCAACCGCCGCGGCACGCGCATCCGCTTCAAGCCCGATACCGACATCTTCGGCGCCAAGGCCACGTTCAAGCCGCAGCGCCTGTTCAAAATGACGCGCTCAAAAGCGTATCTGTTCGGCGGTGTCGAGATCCGTTGGCATTGCGACCAGGAGCTCTTGAAGGGCGTTGAGGATGTGCCGGCGGAGGCAACCTTCCACTTCCCCGGCGGATTGAAGGATTACCTCGCCGCCGCGATCCATGCCGACACGCTGGTGCATCCGGACATCTTCTCCGGCAAGTCGGGCCGCAACGGCGCCCACGGCGCCTGCGAATGGGCGGTGGCTTGGACGGCGGATGCCGACGGCTTCCTCTCCTCCTACTGCAACACGGTTCCGACCCCCGATGGCGGCACCCATGAATCCGGCATGCGGAGCGCACTGTTGCGCGGCCTGAAGGACCACGCCGAGCGCGTCGGCCAGGGCAAGCGGGCTGCGTCCGTGACCTCGGAAGACGTCATGGTCGGCGCGGCGGTCATGCTCAGCGTGTTCGTGCGCGAGCCGGAATTCCAGGGCCAAACCAAGGACCGGCTGGCCACGGCGGAGGCCCAGCGCATCGTCGAGCAGGCGATCAAGGATCCGTTCGATCACTGGCTGTCGGGCAATCCGGTGCAGGCCAACCGGCTGCTCGATTTCGTGATCGACCGCGCCGAGGAGCGGCTGCGCCGCCGCCAAGAGAAAGAGGTCGCGCGCAAGACCGCAGGCAAGAAGGCCCGCCTGCCCGGCAAGCTCGCCGATTGTACCGACGCCGGACTTGCAGGTTCCGAGCTCTTCATCGTCGAAGGCGACTCGGCCGGCGGCAGCGCCAAGCAGGCGCGCGATCGCAAGCTGCAGGCCGTGTTGCCCCTGCGCGGCAAAATCCTCAACGTCGCCTCTGCCGGCAAGGACAAGCTGATGGGCAATGTCCAGCTCAGCGACCTCGTGCAGGCGATCGGCTGCGGCACCGGCGCGCATTACCGCGAAGAGGATCTGCGGTATCAGCGCATCGTCATCATGACCGACGCCGACGTCGACGGCGCCCATATCGCGTCGCTGCTGATCACCTTCTTTTACCGCCAGATGCCACGGCTGATCGACGAAGGGCACCTCTATCTGGCGGTGCCGCCGCTCTACAAGCTCACCCACGGCTCCAAATCGGTCTATGCCCGCGACGACGCGCACAAGGACGCGCTGATCAAGAGCGAGTTCAATGCCAACGCCAAGGTCGAGGTCAACCGCTTCAAAGGCCTCGGCGAGATGATGCCGGCGCAACTCAAGGAAACCACGATGGACCCGGCCAAGCGCACCATGCTGCGGGTCGTTCTGCTTGCCGACGACCGCGAGGGCACCGCCGATTCGGTTGAGCGATTGATGGGCACCAAGGCCGAGGCGCGGTTCGCCTTCATTTCCGACAAGGCTGAATTTGCCAGCGACGACCTGCTCGACGTCTAGTCATCGCCTTCCAGTCTAACCCTATGTACACGCGGCAGATTTTTGATCCTGCCGCGGTACGCAGGCCGCTCCGGGCCGAAGAGTACCGGAGCGTTTTCAGGCGAGTGTGCCTGTCCCGCAACAGCATTCCTGGTTGAAATAGCTATAGTTTGTGCAGCTACGGAATGGAATCGACGCAGCCGTCAGGCGCTCGTCATGCAAGTTGGGGATTTGGACATGAAGAAATTGGCGCTCGCTGTGGCCGCGGTTGCAGCACTGACGGGGTCGGCCTCGGCGGCTGATCTTGGCGCTCGGCCGTATACGAAGGCGCCACCGCCCGTTGCACCGGCCTATAACTGGACGGGCTTCTACGTCTTTGGCGGTGGCGGCGGCGGTCTGTGGAACGCCGACAGCAACATTGAAACCACCGCTGGTGGGATTCCGCTGTCGCGCGACACGCGGCTCGGTGGCGACGGCTGGTTCGGTACCGTTGGTATCGGTTACGACTGGCAGTTCAACGGCCGGTGGGTTGCCGGCGTGTTTGCCGACGGCCAGTTCGGCAGCCTTCGCGGTTCGCTGACCGATCCAATCGGCAATATTGAGGGACGCCAGAAGCTTCGGACCAGCTATGCGGCTGGTGTGCGCCTCGGCTATCTCGTTGCACCGAATGTCTACTCCTACGTCAACGGCGGCTATTCGGGCTCGGAATGGTCGAGCACGGCCATGAACGACCTGGCCGGGAACCCGACCGGAGTCACCACTCCTTCCTTCCGTCGTGATGGCTGGTTCGTCGGTGGCGGCGTTGAGAACAACCTCGACATCTTCGGCATCAGCGCACCCGGCTGGTTCATGAAGACCGAATACCGCTCCGCGTTCTACGACCGCATCTCCCTACCGGAGTCGTTCGTTGGTGTGCCGACGGGAATTTCGACGACCTTCAAGCCATGGGTGCAGACCATCAGCACCTCGATCGTCTACCGCTTCAACTGGGGCACCCCGTTCGTCGCCAAGTACTGATCTCTGCTGAACTAGCAGGCAGAAGCCCCGGCATTGTCCGGGGCTTTTTTGCGTCTGCGGCTGGCGCTCGTTGCAAGGCTGGCACGTCTGCGACATCCAGGGCTGGCAAAGGCGCGCCCGAGTCGGCATCTTCCCCCAATCTCAACAGAAGCGGAAAATAACAATGGGAACGCCCCTCTTCGACCTTACTGGCAAGGTTGCGATCGTCACCGGCGGCAATGGTGGAATCGGACTTGGAATGGCGCGTGGGCTGGCCGATGCCGGCGCTGCGATCGCCGTCGTCGGCCGCAACGAAGAGAAGTTGGCGGCCGCGGTCGCCGAACTCCAGCAGCGCGGCGGCAAGGCCGTTGCAGTCGCCGCCGATGTGACCGACGGCAAAGCCGTCGCCGACATGGTGGCGCGCGTCGAAGCCGAGCTCGGGCGGATCGATATCCTCGTCAACAACGCCGGCATCAATATCCGCAAGCCGCCGCATGCGCTCGATATCGGCGAATGGGATAGCGTGATCGCCACCAACCTCACCAGTGCCTTCCTGTGCTCGCAGGCGGTCTATCCGGCGATGAAAGAGGCCGGCGGCGGCAAGATCATCAATATCGGCTCGATGATGTCGATCTTCGGCGCCAGCTTCGCGCCGGCCTATGCCGCCAGCAAAGGCGGCATCGTGCAGTTCACGCGCTCCTGTGCCTGCGCCTGGGCGGCCGACAACATCCAGATCAACGCGATCCTGCCCGGCTGGATCGACACCGACCTGACCCGGCGCGGCCGCAGCGAGATCGCCGGGCTGCATGAGCGGGTGCTGGCGCGCACGCCGGCGGCGCGCTGGGGCGATATCGGCGATCTCTCAGGGATCGCGGTGTTCCTCGCTTCGCCGGCTTCCGATTTCATCACCGGCACCGCCATCCCCGTCGATGGCGGCTATTCGATCATGGGCTGATTCAGGAGAGCGCGGGCGACTGCACATGTTCGGGGCGCACGCCGATCCCGACGAAGCGCGCGGTGATGCCCTGCAGCCAGGGTATGGCGGTGACCAGCCGCACCACTAGCGGAACCTTGACCGGCTGGCCGGCTGGCCCGAGCGCAGCGCTGATGATCTTGTTCTGCACGATGGTCTGCATCGTCTGAGTCATCTTCATCGGAAATTCGCGCCGCTGACGCACCGCGTCGAGTTCATCCTCGGTCGGACAGCCGCCCGCAAGCTTTGCCGCCAGCAGATTGGCGGTCGCGACCGCGTCCTGCACCGCCAGGTTGACGCCGACGCCGCCGACCGGCGACATCGCATGCGCGGCGTCGCCGATGCAGAGCAGCCCCGGCAGCGTCCAGCGCTTCAGGCGATTGATCGCAACCGTCAGAAGCTTCACGTCGTCCCAGCCTTTGACATCGGACATGCCGGACTTCAGGATCGGCGCCAGCCGCACCACGTCATCCAGCAGCGCCGCAAGTCCCCTCGCCTTGACGGCGTCGTATTGTCCCTTGGCGATGACATAAGCGCATTGCCAGTAATCGCCGCGGTTGAACGTGACCATCATTTTGCCGGGCTCGACGCGCGCGAACAGGTTCTCGTTTTCGTCCGGCCGCCGCCCGACGCGGAACCACAACACGTCCATCGGCGCGCCAATCTCCTCGACCGCAAGGCCGGCGCGCTCGCGTACTGTGGAGTGACGGCCGTCGCAGGCAATCGTCAGATCGGCCTCGATGTCGAGCGCCCCCTCCGGCGTCGTCGCCCTCACGCCGGCGACCGCTTCGCCATTGCGGATCAGATCGATCGCCTCCGTGCTCATCAGCACCTGCAGCGAGGCGAAACGCCTGCCGTTCTCACGCAGGAAGTTGAGAAAGTCCCATTGCGGCATGAAAGCGATGAACGGGTATTTTGCGTCGACGCGGGAGAGATCGGCGATCCGGACCTTGGTGCCGCCGAACATCCCTTCGAGCTTCTGCAATTCCTGGTGCGGCAGCTTGAGGAAGCCGTCGATCAGCCCGAGTTCATCCATCACCTGCAGGGTCGAGGGATGCACGGTGTCGCCGCGAAAGTCGCGGAAGAAGTCGGCGTGCTTCTCCAGCACCACCACATCGATGCCGGCGCGGCCCAGGAGATAGCCAAGCATCATGCCCGCCGGGCCGCCACCGACGATGCAGCAGCGCACCTTTATCCGGCGCGCTGACGGGTGCTGCGTCACGTTGTCGACCATGATCTGTCTCCACGCCGCATCGATCTTCACGTCGATTGTAGTGTAAGCATAGCGTCCGAGACACGCTCAATTTGATGAAATCGCTCTCCGCCGCCGTGCCCCGCGAACGCGGGGCATCCAGTATGCGCCAGCCTCTCCATTAAACTCAGGCGCCTCTGCAATACTGGATCGTCCGGTCAAGCCGGACGATGACGAGAGAGACGAGCTTAGCGGCGGAACGTCTTGATCTCCGACACGCTGCCGTCGCGATAGGTGAGCTCCACCGAGACCGACTTGGTCTGCGGCGCAAGCTTCAGATAGGGCTGCGCCTCGTGCGGGATCACGCTGGGGTCGCGGGCATCGCAGGGCGGCATCTTCAGCACCTTGTCCGGCACCGCGCTGTCGATACCGACGCGCGCCTCGCGGATCGCGCAGCGATAGGACATCAGATGGGTGTAATAGACCAGGAGCCCGTTGAACTCGCGGAACGACAGCCAGCTCGTCGCAGTCATGTCGAGGATCTTGCGCTGGTCGCGGATCAATGCCGCTTCGGGGTCGAACCGGATCGGAAACGGCCCTTGCATCTCGCCTGCCGCATCGACATAGCGGACCTGGATGGTGCCGGCCGGCGCATCGGCGGCCAACTCGATCGACGGATTGGGCATCCGCTTGCGGGTGCGCGGATCGAGTGTATCGATGAACCCGGTCTCGCGGAAATCGCCGCTGTCGCCCATCCGCCAGGAGATTCCGAGCGCAGGGTCCGCGAGCGAGAACACCACCGTCCAGCCGCCATTATGGCGGGAGAAACTTGCGATCGGCGCGTTGACGGAATCGTCCTTCGGAATGCGCGGCACCGAAACCGGCGGCAATGCTGCAAGCTTCTGCGGTGCCTCGGCAGCTCCCGCCATATCCGGCCCTTTCGCCATGCCGTTCAGGAACACGTCGTCCACCATCTGGTCGAAATAGACCGGGATCTGCTTGTGCCTGATGGTCTCGGCCGCCTCGCTGACCAGACGCCGCGTGTGCTGGGCGACCTGGACGAGATTCTTGCCGGGCTGCAGCAACTCCTTGGCGAAGGTACGGGTGAACACCGAATTGGGATTGGTATCGTCGTTCGACAGCCGATCGAGGGCGGTCTGGCGCGGGCCTGCCGAGAACACCGAGAACACGCCCTCCGGCAACTGCGTCATCGGCGCCAGTCCGCCGCCGCCGGCGACTGCGCGCGTTCCCGGCCGCTCGAACGGATTATTGCGGCAGGCGTCGAACACCAGGATCGAGGTGCGCGCCTTCTTGTTCTGCAGGCGCTCGACGATGCGGTCGGCGAGAACAGAGGCGTCGCGCACCAATTCTTCCTGGCCCTCGGTCGCCGCCGGCACGTCGGTCGGCAGCAGGAAATTCTGGCCGGCGATCTCGAAGCCATGGCCAGCATAGAAGAAGAACGCGGTGTCGCCGGGCTCGATCGCCTTGTCGAAGGCGAGCAGCGTCTCGGAGAATTGCTGCCGGTTCTGGTTCTCGGCGATCATCACGGAGAAGCCGAGCTGCTTCAGCGTGTCCCCCATGGTGCGGGCGTCGTTGACCGCCTTTTGCAGTTTCGGGACGTTTTTGTAATCATTGTTGCCGACGACCAGCGCCACGCGCTTTTCCGCACGCGCCGGCGCGGCGAGAGTTGCCGATGCCAGGGCAATGCCCGCGACCATCAGAACTCTCGAAAGAAAGCCAGCCATTCTCTGCCCCGTCTCACTAGATCATGATCCGATTAGACGGAATCGGATCATGATCTCATCTCTTTGTTTGAGCATGATCTCCGCGCAAACGCTTCGCGTTTGTCGCGAGGGAAAACCGGTTTCCACTTTTCCGGATCATGCTCTGGGCGCCCCGTAACGCGCGACCGTCGATGCCATAGTCGGTACACCGCCCCAACCAACCGGTTCAGTGTACGAGGTTTCGCGCTCCGTCAGTACCGCCCCGCCGTTTGACGGCCAAATGACAGCTCGCCCGTTATTTGTGCGAAAACATTAAGCTTTTTCGGCCATTTAGGCGGTTCCCAGATTGACTTTGGCGATTTCGAACCTATGTTCCGGTCAACGCGGCCTTGGATCGAAACGCGATTCCCTGAGTTTGCCGCCCGTCAGCGTCAGTCAGAGCCCCCGAGCTTTTTTGAGAAGCGCGCCGTTTCGGGGCGAAACGCGGCAGCCTTTTTACCCTCGATTCCGAACGGCGGTGTCGACAAGAGGCTCAATGTCTTTTTCCAATCTCGGCCTTTCCGACAAGGTCTTGGCTGCCGTAGCGGCCACCGGATACACCAATCCCACGCCCATCCAGGAACAGGCGATTCCCCACGTTCTCGCCCGCCGCGATGTCCTCGGCATCGCCCAGACCGGCACCGGCAAGACCGCGGCCTTCGTGCTTCCGATGCTCACCATCCTCGAGAAAGGCCGGGCCCGGGCAAGGATGCCACGGACCCTGATCCTCGAGCCGACGCGCGAGCTCGCCGCCCAGGTGAAGGAAAACTTCGACCGCTATGGCGCCGGCCAGAAACTCAACGTGGCGCTCCTGATCGGCGGCGTCTCGTTCGGCGACCAGGACAGCAAATTGACCCGCGGCGTCGACGTCCTGATCGCAACCCCCGGCCGGCTGCTCGACCATACCGAGCGCGGCGGACTATTGCTCACCGGCGTCGAGCTGCTCGTGATCGATGAAGCGGACCGCATGCTGGACATGGGCTTCATCCCCGATATCGAGCGCATCTGCAAACTAGTGCCCTTCACCCGACAGACGCTGTTCTTCACCGCCACCATGCCGCCGGAAATCCGGCGCATCACCGAGGCCTTCCTCCACAACCCCGTGAAGGTCGAAGTCTCCAAGCCTGCCACCGCCGCCGTCACCGTCACGCAATCGCAGGTGCCCGCGGGGCGCGAGCCGCACCAGAAGCGCGAAATCCTCCGCCGCCTGCTGCGCGGGGCCAAAGATCTCAACAACGCGATTATCTTCTGCAATCGCAAGCGCGAAGTCGCCGTTCTTCACAAGTCGCTGCAGAAGCACGGCTTCAGCGTCGGCGCGCTGCACGGCGACATGGACCAGTCCGCCCGTACGGCCGCGCTCGATCAGTTCCGCAAGGGCGAGCTGCCGCTGCTGGTCGCTTCCGACGTCGCCGCCCGCGGCCTCGACATCCCCGCCGTCAGCCACGTCTTCAATTTCGACGTCCCCCATCATCCCGACGACTACGTTCACCGCATCGGCCGCACCGGCCGCGCGGGCCGCACCGGTACCGCAATCTCGATCGTCACGCCGCTCGACACCAAGTCGGTCGCTGCGATCGAGAAGCTGATCGGCCAGCCGATCCCGCGTGCTGAAGGCGACTTCACAATTCAATCGGATGAGAACGAGACCGACGAGCAGCCGCGCGAGGCGCGGCGGCGCGACGGATCGCGCGAGCGCAG
>NZ_PSRR01000036.1 GCF_004296405.1 Bradyrhizobium sp. Leo170 | reverse complement strand
TGTGCGCGAGGCGCGCGTCTCCGACGTGCGGGCGCATTTCCTCGGCACCAACCGGATCAAACGCAAAGAGGCGAAGGTCCTTACCATCGATGCATGTCATCGGCTCGGTTGGGCACCGGCCGATGACAACGCCGCTGATGCGCTCGCGCTCTGGCATTACCAGGCATCGCTGCTTGAGCCGAGGCTCGCCGTACAAACGTCGCCGCTCTTTCGCCGGAGGATTGCGTAATGGCCGAATTTCCCGCGCTGCCGCTTTGGACCGATGCCTTCCTCTCGGACACGATGCACCTCAGCGCCGCTGAAACCGGAGCCTATCTGCTGCTGCTCATGACGGCATGGCGGCGACCGCATAACGACCTGCCCGACGATGATAGCGAGCTAGCCCGGTTTGCGCGCGTCTCGCCGAATAACTGGCCCCGCATAAGGCCGCGGGTCATGGCGTTTTGGACACTCTCAGATGGTCGATGGCGGCAGAAAAGGCTCGATGAGGTTCGGGAGCAAGTGCACAAACGGCAACAAAAAGCGGCTGACGCCGCGCAGTCCCGGTGGGGTTCCAACCCCGCCAGTGTTTCTCGCTCAGCGAGAAGAAAAAGTGTTCTCTCAGCGAGAACGAATGCGTTCTCACACTCTGATGCTAACTCATTGGAAAATAACAATGCGGCAGATGCGGGCGCATCACCCGAGCATTTGCTCGATCCGCCTGTTCGCATATCCAACCAAAACCAAAACCATATAAGAGAAGATTCTTCTTTTAATGATGGTAGTAAGAAAGATTCTGAATCATCAGCAGGATCGCAATCCGACTCTGGTGAGCGCCGCGTTCTCGGGAACTTCGACTTTCTGTCCGACGACGGATCGGTCCTGATCGACGCCGAGGAATTCGCCGCCCTCGATGCCGAGCTGCCCTTCATCAAAAACGTTCGCGGCCTGGTGCGTCACGCGTGCCGGTCATGGCTGCTCGACACCAAGGAAGCCTCCCGTAAGGAAACGCTGCTGCGCTGGCTGCGGCGCAAGAATTCCGAAAACGCGCTCAAGTCGAGCACAAAGCCGCCGGCCGGATCATCGCCGGCGCCCGGTTACAAATACGCCACTCAAGCGATCCTCGACGCGCACGATGAGCGCGCCAGGATGAAAGCGAGAAGCGATGCGGCCTACGAACGAGCGCGATTGCGAAGGGAGGCAAGAGCAAATGGAGAACAGCCCGCAGACGAATTTCCAGATCCTAGCTCGGACCAACGCCACTAGACCGGGCGTCTTTCGATGCCCGGTTTGTAGCCACAAACGGAAGCACCACCAGTCGCAGAAATGTCTATCGGTAAAGCGAGCGGACGACAGTCATGGGATCATCTTCAACTGTCACCACTGTGGATTTCACGGGTTCGCATCGGACGCTGGCACCCAGCGCCGTCGAATGGGCCAGGGCCGTGCGCAAGATAAGCCAAGAGACTTTGGCGAAGCTGCCCGTCGCATCCGGAACGGCATTCTTCCCTGACCTACAATCCAAATCGGAGGCGCTGTTCTTCCGCTATCCCGACGGCTGGAAGGCGCGTTCCTATCCAGCCAAGGCGTTCACGCAGAAGCAGGGCACCAGCCCGACGTTCTGGAATCTGGCAGCTGTGCTCGATGGTCCCCTCACCGACGTTTACATCGTTGAGGGCGAGCTGGACGTTTGCGCATTGGTCGAGTGCAGCATCGCAGCCGATC
Organism: Bradyrhizobium sp. Leo170; assembly: GCF_004296405.1. Taxonomy (GTDB): domain Bacteria; phylum Pseudomonadota; class Alphaproteobacteria; order Rhizobiales; family Xanthobacteraceae; genus Bradyrhizobium. The sequence goes on along the minus strand of NZ_PSRR01000036.1, from coordinate 38,376 downwards.
AGGTTCTCGGCGCTCCGTCGGCGAGCGGAGATCAGCAGTATGTTCGGGATGCGCTCGCGGCCGGTTTGAATCGCGCCAAGCGTTTCATCTGGTGCGGCGACCAGGACAAGGCCGGCCTCGAATTGCGCTCGACCATGGCGCAATTGTTCGGCACCGCGAAGTTCTATTTCATCGACTGGCCTGAAGGTTCGAAAGACGCAAACGATCATCTGCGGACCGATGGCGCCAAGGCGGTGCATGACCTTGTCGTCGACGGCTCGACGCCGTGGCCAGCCGAGGGTCTGTTTCGGATGGCCGAAATTCCGGAGCCTGCGCCGATGACGACGTGGGACCCGGGGTTCAACTGGGGCCGCAAGTGCATGTTCGCCGCCGGAACGCTCTCGGTGACGACCGGTCATCCCGGTATGGGCAAGACGCTGCTGTTCGGTCAAATCTGGTACAACATCGTCCAGGCCTATGGTCTTTTGGCATGCGTTGCGAGTTTCGAGACGCGGGCCAAGCCGCACATCCGCCGCCAGCTGCGGACGTTGCATTCGCGGAAACTGGAATCGATCTTGACCGGACCGGATATCGCGGCGGCCGACCGATGGATCAATGATCACTACCTGTTTCTGATTCATCCGGAACGGCGACCGACGCTGGCGTGGTTGCTTCAACAGGCGGAGACCGCCGTCGTTCGGTACAAGGCCAACATCCTCCAGGTCGATCCTTGGAATCGGCTTGAGGCAAGCCGCGAGCCGCGCGAGAGCGAGACCGATTACATCGGCCGGTGCCTGCGCGAGCTTTACAACTTCGCGACCGACTTCAATGTCCACGTCCAAATCCTGGCGCACCCTGCCAAGATGGAAACCATGCGACGCAGCGAGCCGCCGGAGCTTGAGCACATCGCTGGTTCAAAGCATTGGGACAACATGGTCGACCAGGGATTCGTCGTGCATCGCCCACGCTTGTTCAACGACAAGGGCGAGCGCGAGACCTACGTCGAACTGCATCACAAAAAGGCGCGGTTTGACGAACTCGGATATGCCACCAAGTTTGCCCTCGACTACGATATCGGTGTTGGGCGTTTTGGTGTGTGCGAGCTGAAGCAGAAACGGAAATCGACCCATACAGCCGCGACCATGGAGGACGACAGTGAATTGCGATGAACAAGCCGCCATTGACCACGAACGCGCAATGCTGATGGCGCTTTTGCTCGATATGCCGCTTGGACCGCCGCACCGGATTGAGGGCCTCAATCAGTTCAGCACCGAGGAAAAACTGTTCAGCCTAACGGCGTGCTGCGCCACCATGATCGTCACGGCTACCCGAGATATACTTGAGCTTGCTGCTGTGCTGGGTGATGGCGGCCCAGATCTTCTCGACGGCTTCAAATCGCCTTTTATCCAAGAGCGCCTGTCGGCTGGCGCTTCTTCGAACCGTTCATTGGCGCTTTGCCAAGGACCCGCGAAACCATCCACATACGCGACATGGTCATAACGGCTCGCGACTTTGTGCACCAATCGCTCGAGATAGCTCTCCAGCAGGACATGTTTGACGTACGCCTGCGCCGAGATCACCGGATTGGTCAGGAGGATCGACATCGCGCGGCGCAAGCCGACCAGCCGCGACAGCGTCACGGAGACACCGGCGTCCGGCGCCATCGCCACCCGCGTGGCACCGGCAAGGAATTTTGCCGACTCCGCGGCAATCACGATGTCGGACGCGCAGACCAGGCCAAAGCCGCCGCCGCCTGCGGCAAACCCCTGGACCGACGCGATCACCGGGGCTTCCAGCCGTAGCAACCCCGTCACCGCATTCTGCAAATAGGCCGTGGCCTGGCGGATGTAGTCCGGCAGCTTCTCGCCCTTGGACGCGAAGGCGCGCACATCGCCGCCGGCGCAGAAATTGGTACCCTCGCCGCTCAGCAGCACCACCCGCAGATCCGGATGGCCGTGGCAGACCATGATGGCGTCGCCGAGCGCACTCAATAATTCCGCGCTCATCCCGTTCGCGGCATCGGGACGGTTGAGCCGCAGCCGCGCAATGCCGTCGCTGATGTCGAGCAGAACCGGTCCCTTGTCGATCATGGCATGGCCTTTCCGGCGTCAGACGAGGAACGACAGCGTGAACAACGCCTTGTCGTTATTGACGAGCATGACCTTCTTGTAGACCATCCGCAATTCGCCATCGACATAGCGCAGCCGATACTCGTTGCGCGCGGCCCACAGCGTGTCGTCGCGCAGGCTTGACTCGAAAATGAGGCTGTTGCTGGCGACCGCGATGTCGCCGGTCGCCTGCTCGTCCATCAGTTCGATGTTGGAGACGAGCCGGCGCAGGCGAGACTGCGGCGTCTGGGTAAAGTGCTTGCCGGTCATGAGCTGCCGCACACGCAGCGCGATGCGGGAGCGGTTGTCATAGATGATCGACATTTCCTTTTCGGGATCGATATCGACGCCGTTGGCCGGCACCCAGTAGACGCCGTCCTCGGTCCAGAGCTTTTCCCAGTCTTCGTACTGGTGCTCGTCCTGCAGCCGTGCTTCCCGGTAGATGAACGCCGTCACCGCATTCATCAGCGTGGCGCTGCTCTCGCGCGACAACATCAGCCACGCTCCATCAGCTTGCGATAATGGCTCCAGATGCCGCGCGACGGCACCTCGTCGGTGACATGGCCGACCCGGAAGCCGAGTTCGTCCTGGCGCTCGCGCTTCTCGCCGCGCCCGAGAAAGATCCATTCCGGATTGCGGGCCAGCACGCCGCGATGGCAGCGCTCATACATCTCGGAATCGTCGGCGAGCAGGAAACCGGCGGGGCCGACCGAGCCCATGGTCTGCTGGCGCAGCCGACGGTTCAGGTCGGGTGCGCCCTTGAATTGCAGCGCGGTGACATGCTGCACGCTGTCGTCGACCGCCAGCGGCTGGATCACGAACATCTGGATTTCTGCAATGAACAGGTTCGGGAAGATCATCACATGCGGCGTGCCGTCGATCATGATCTCGCGCGCCGCCTTCTCGCCATAGGCGGCGTTCATCTGCGCGGTGTAATCCGGCAGACGCTCGGACGAGGTGCCGAACCAGCTCATCGGCTGATCGCGCTTGCGGAACTCGGGACGCAAATCGATCTCGGTGTGACCGTTGCCGTAGTCGCGCGTCATCGCGGTCGAGGCGCCGCCATAGAGCTTGCCGATCGCGCTATCGGCGACGCCGAAGATCGAGGTATGCACGAAGGCCGGGTGATAGCCGTCGCACTCGTTCTCCAGGATGAATTTCCAGTTCGCTTTGACGCGGTGCTTGAGGAAACCGGCCGTGACCTCGACCTCGCCTTCCGGCGAGGAGCGCGCCAGGCGATTGATGGTTTCGGCGGCGCCGCCGAGATGCTCCTCCAGCGTCGGCCCCTCGGCCGCGAACGAGCCGAACACGAAGCCGCGATAGGACTGCACGCGGGTGACGCGCCCCAACGCGAGCTTCGATTTGTCCTGCCCCTCATAGCCATCCGGAAAGGCATAGCCGACCAGGCGGCCGTCGTTGGCAAAGGTCCATGAGTGGAACGGGCAGGTGAAGGAGCGCGCGTTGCCCTTGTCGTAGGAGCAGACCTGATTGCCGCGATGCGAGCAGCGGTTGAGCAGCAGATTGACCTTGCCCTGCTCGTCGCGTGTCATGATCACCGATTGCGGGCCGATCGACTTGACCACATAGTCGTTAGCCTTTGGCACCTCGCTCTCGTGCCCGACATAGACCCAGGTGCGGTACCATGTGTTCTCGAGTTCGGCCTCGAAGATCGCGGGATTGGTGTAGAGCGTCCCGTGCACCCGATCCGGCCGGATCAACTGCTCCCATGGCGAGATACCGGTCATTACGTTCATCGCTCCGCCTCCCACCACTCGGTTCCGCATCGGTCATTTAATAATCCGACTGACCGTTTAACTAATACCACTCCAACTTGCCGGCGGCAAGCGCCTTCCCCGGCATTCACTAAGCTTCAGTTGGCCCCGGACGCGACCCGTTCGCCCGCAATTTGCTGCAGCATCAATTTCGGCGTCGTCGCGAGTTCGACCTTGAGCTGATCGCAGATCAGACGCCGCAGCATCATCTCGATCTCGCTTGCCGCGCTCCGGTCGGCCGTCCTCGCATCCTCGCCGGTCGCCCACAGCAAGAGCTCGCCCAGCTTCCGGTCGCCCTCGTCACGCAGGCTTTCGACGGTCGCGGCGTCGACGATGCCGCCGGTGAGACGTGTCACCGGCAACGGCGGATGGCTCATTCCATCCGCCAATCGCCTCACCGCCGCGAAGGCGTCATCCTGAAGGCGAATTTGCTCCAACAGCGGCCCCGTCTTCCAGTCCGCCGCGAGCTTCAACCCATTGAGCGCAAAGATCACCGAGAAGATCTGCCCCCGGGCAAAATCATCGTGGCTTCCCGGCAGAACGTGTGCCTGCAGCGCTTCGACCATCCCGTCGATCAGCCTTTCAAAGGACGCGCTCATGCCACAGCCTCCAATGCTCGCTCGAACGCCCGCACGATCGACGGCATCTGGCTTGCCATCACGGCCATACGCATGTCGTTGAAGCGGTCGACCTCGAAGGCGCGAACCGCGCACATCTGGATCGCCGCAGCCTGATACAGAGCAAAGGCCTCATAGAACGCGAGACTCCTTGCCGAGATCGAGATTCCCGAGGCGCGCTGATAGAGCTCGATCACCTCCTCCCGCTCGACCACGCCATAGAGCTTGCGGCTCCTGGCGTTGAAGGTTGGCATCAGGGCCCATGCGAGGTCCTCGTGGGGATCGCCGAGATGCGTCAGCTCCCAATCGAGGATGGCTGTGATCTTTCGCTCGCGCTCGAGAAAATTTCCGATCCTGTAGTCACCATGCACGATGGTTCGGCGCGGCGGCTGCGGGCAGTTTTCAGCAAGCCAGCGCCCGCCCCAGTCAAGCAAGGGGTAATAGCGCGCGGTCGGGCGCGCGAGCGATCGGCGCCAGACCGAGATCGCGCGCACTTCCTCGCGCTCGCGGCCGTCGCCGTGCAGCGAGGCCAACGACTGCTCGCGCCAGTCGAGCTTGTGCAGTTCGGCCAATATCGCGATGAATTGCGTGGCGATATCCCGCCTGTGGCCTTCGTCTAGTTCGCTTCCCGCCCAGGGCGCCGGCACCTCGCCCTCGACATGCTCGCATACGAAGAAGGGAAATCCGATTTCCGCTCCCCCCTGGTCGAACGACACCAAACCGGGCACGGGAACGCGCGTCCCGGTGAGCGACTGCAGCGCAAGCACCTGGGGCATCACCGAATATGGCGCAAACAGCCCGTTCGGCGGCCCGACGCGGAGGACCAGCTTGCGCGTGGGACCCGAGACGGGACGTGCCACGAAGCTATAGGTGATCCAGGAAAAGCCCGAGGATTTTCGCGAGAAGCCCTCGATAGCGACTGCGCGTCTGAACGTGCGGCCAAGATGCACCGTGAGCCCGGCCCGCACCGCGGCGTCGTCGACGACATCGGGGGCGCCGGTCGAGTGCGGGGGACGATCCAATGAAGCCACAGCCTTCTGCATCAGTTGACCGACCGCGCGTAGCCGCGCCATTTTTCATCGCGCAGCGCGGACTTCATGATCTTGCCGGAGCCAGTCAGCGGCAGCGGCTCGCGGCGAATTTCGACCGAGCGCGGACATTTGTAGCCGGCGATGAGGCCCCGGCAATGCGCGATCACGGTTTCCGGATCGAGCTTGAGCCCGTCCTTCGGCACGACGATCGCGTGCACGGCCTCGCCCCATCGCGCGTCGGGAACTGCGATGACGGCGCACTCCCTGACATGCTCGTGCTGGAAGATCGCATTCTCAACCTCGCCGGAATAGACGTTTTCGCCGCCGGAGACGATCATATCCTTGAGACGATCGACGATGTAGACAAAACCATCCTCATCCATCCAGGCGCCATCGCCGGTGTGCAGCCAGCCGTTGCGCAGCACGCGGGCGGTTTCCTCAGGCTTGCGCCAGTAGCCGAGCATCACGCCGGCACCGCGGATCGCGATCTCGCCGACAGTGCCGCGCGGCACCTCGGTGCCGTCGGCATCGACGATGCGAATCTCAACGCCGGGCGCGGCGCGGCCGGCGGATTTGCGCTTCGCCGCCAGCGGCCCTTCCAGCGCGTGATACTCCCATGGCAATATGGTAGCCAGCGCCGCGCTCTCGGTCATGCCGTAGCCCTGATGGAAGCGCCAACCCGGCAGCACGCGCATCAGCTTGACCAGCAGCGCGTCCGGCATCGGCGAGGCGCCATATTCGCAATCCTTGACGCTACCGAGGTCGTACTGGCCGAAGGAGGGATGATTGAGCAGCATGTTGAGCATGGTCGGCACGAACAGGCAGTAGTCTGCCTTGTGCTCGGCAATCGCCTGCATCGCCAGTTCCGGATCGAATTTCGGAATCGTCACATGGGTGCCGCCGAGCAGGGTCAGCGCGATCATCGGCGAGGTGCCAGCAAGATGGAACAGGCCGGCCGAGTGCAGATAGCGGGTATCTTCCCTGAAGCGGAGCGCAAAGATCCAGACCAGCGATTCGTAGATGATGTTGGCGTGTGACAGCATCACGCCCTTCGGAAAACCCGTCGTTCCCCCGGTATAGAAGATGCCGGCCAGATCGTTGTCTGCACCCGACGCATCGTCGATCGGCTCATTGTTCAGCAACACGTCATAGCCCAGCATTCCCTCCGGAGGCTGTCCGTCGTCTATATAGACGAGCGCCGTCAGGGATTTCGCCGCGCGCAAGGCCGTCGCGATTTCGGCATAGACCCTGTCGACCAGCAGGATTTTCGGAGTGGAATCGTCGATGGCGTAGGCATTCTCGGGCATGGCCCAGCGCGTGTTGAGCGGCACCGCGACTGCGCCGGCCCAGGCGATCGCATAAAGCGCCTCGATATAGAGATCGCTGTTGAGAGCAAGGATCGCGACGCGATCCCCGGGCTCGATACCAAGCCGCCGCAACCCGCCGGCTACGCGTGCGACCCGCTGGCCGATCTCCTTCCAGGTGCGCGACCGGCCGGCATGGATCGTGCCGACATTGTCCCTGCGCAACTGAACCGCCGAAGTAAGCGCCTGCGTCAGCTTCATCTTTCCTCCCCTTCCGAAGCGGGCGGCGCGGATGTTTCCGTCGCGTCATCGCCTCACCTTTTGCGGTCGTCCCTACCCCTCCGGCGAAATCGGTTGATAATCCGGATGGACGGTCTATTATTGCACGACAGATGCGGCTGGTAAAGCTCCGCATCTGCCAAGCGAGCGCCCCGCGAGAGGGTCGGACATCATAGGGGGAAACATGCGACAGGCAATTTCCACATTCGCAATATCGGCGCTTGCGCTGGCCTGGAGCCTCGCAGGCGCGAGTGCCGAGAAGGCCTATGGCCCCGGCGTCAGCGACACCGAAATCAAGCTCGGCGCCAACGCCCCCTACAGCGGTCCGGCATCGGTCTACGCGAGTTTCCCGCGCACCATGCTCGGCTATTTTGCAATGCTGAACGAAAAGGGCGGCATCAACGGCCGTCAGATCAATCTTCTTACCCGCGACGACGGCTACAGCCCGCCGAAGACCGTCGAAGTCACGCGGTCGATGGTCGAGAACGACAAGGTGCTGGCTATCATGGCGCCGTTCGGCACACCGACCAACGCCGCGATCCAGAAATATCTCAACCAGAACAGCGTACCGCATTTGCTGGTGCAGAGCGGCGGCACGCGCTGGAACGACCCGAAGCAATTTCCGTGGACCACGCCCTACTCGCCGACCTACGTCAACGAATTCCGGATCGTTGCGCGCTATATCCTGCAGAACAAGCCGGACGCCAAAATCGGGGTGCTGCTGCAGGCCGACGACATCGGCAAGGATTTCGTGCTTGGCCTGAAGGAAGGCCTCGGCGCGAAGGCCGACACCATGATCGTCAAGGAAGCGCCCTACCAATCGACCGAGCCGACCATCGACTCGCAGATTGTCAACCTGAAGGCGTCGGGTGCCGACACGGTGCTGATCGCCGCGCAGAACAAGTTCGCCTCGATGGCGATCCGCAAGATCCACGAGCTCGGCTGGAAGCCGCTGATCTTCCTCGGCTCGACCGCGAATTCGATCAGCGGTGTCCTGGTCCCGGCCGGCCTCGACGCCTCCATCGGCGTCCTGACCACCACCTCCTACAAGACCCCGAATGATCCGACCTGGGCCAGCGACAAGGGCATGGTCGACTATCTCGCCTTCGTCGCAAAATACCTGCCGGGCATGGATCCCAACGACGTCATCGCGGTGACCGGCTACACCACCGCGCAACTCGGCGCGATCATCCTGCAGCGCTGCGGCGACAATCTCACGCGGGAGAATGTGATCAAGCAGGCGACCAACCTGAAAGGCGTCGAGCTCCCGATGCTGCTGCCGGGCATCTCGATCCAGACCACGCCGGAAGACTATGCGGCGATCACCGAGCGCCAGTTCGCCCGTTTCGACGGCAAGACCTGGGTGCTGTTCGGCAACATCATCGGCGCAGGAGCAGGCAAGGACTGAGCCAATCGGCGACGACGTGCAATCAAGGCGGCTTGAACGAGGACAAGTATGCTGACAGCCCAAGACGACCTGATCGGCCACCAGACGCCGATGCCCTTTGCGAAGACGAACACCGGCGATCTCCGTTTCACGGAACGCTACTGGTACACGGCGCATCCGATCGATGGCACCGAGCTGCTGATCGATATCGGGCTCGGATACTATCCGAACCGCGGCATCATGGACGGATTTGCCGGTGTGACCGTCGGCCGGCGCCAGCATAATTTCCGCGCCTCGCGCCGGCTGGGCGCGCGGCCGCTGGAGACATCCGTCGGCGGTCTGAGAATCGAGATCGTCGAGGGCATGAACCTGCACCGGCTCACGCTGGCCGACAATGCATCGGGGATCAGCTTTGCGCTCGAGTTCAGGGCCAGCTTTCCAGCGGCGCAGGAGAAGCCGAATTTTCGCGAGCGCAACGGCATCGTCGAAGAGGATCTCGCGCGCGTCTCGCAATTCGGCCGCTGGAGCGGCTGGATCAGCGTCGACGGCCGCCGCATCGAGATCAAACCGGAGCTGTGGTGGGGACAGCGCGACCGCTCCTGGGGCCTGCGGTCCGAGATGCGCACCGACGAGACGAAGCCGCCGGTCGCGAGCCACCGGAACTTCTTCTGGACCTGGTCGATGTTCCAGTTCGACACCTCGGCGATCTCGGTCTTTCTCAAGGAACGCACGCCGGGAAAGCCGCACTACATTTCTGGAACTGAATTCCGGCGTGAAGCGGACGGCTCGGTCTCGCATCGCGAGGTGACCGCGGTTGAACACAAGATCGAATGGGCCGACGATCCGCTGGGCCAGACCATTGCGGTCGCCGACCTCACTTTCGCCTTCGAGCACGGAGAGCCGCGCCACGTCAGGATGCACGGCCTGCCGACGCGCTTCTACCTGAAGGCCGGCATGTATGGCGGCCTGCAAGGCTGGACGCACGGTGACGATCGCGGCGAGCAACATGCCACGCATGACGTCTGGAACCTCGATGATGCGGCAACACGGGCGATCGCGCGCACCTTGTCGGATCATGTGGTCCGGCTGGAGAGCGGCAACGAGACCGGGTTCGGAATCAGCGAGTACGGCGTCGCCGCTGGCTATCCACTCTATCCGGCGCCGCAAAAATTTCCGGCAATGTGACAAAGCAAGTTTCTCCCGAGAAGACCTTAGCGAGGTCCGTACCCGCGGCCTCGCCATTTTTTCGGTGACTGCAGTCCGACAGGGACACCGGCAATGAACGAAGCTTGGTCCGACACTGCGAATGCTGCCGAGGCCTGCGACGCCTGGGACGAGACGGATATCGAAGTGCTGGTATCGCTCGCGCCGGTCGGTCAGCTCCGCTACCGTACCCAGTTTGGCGACTCCAATCTCAATGGTCGGTCCTATGGCGGCCAGATTCTCGGCCAAGCCATGATGGCGGCGGCCATGAGCGCGCCCGAGGACCGGCCGGCGGCAACACTGCAGATCCTGTTCCTTCGCGGCGCCGATCCGGCCGAGCGGATCAAATTCAATGTCAGGGTGCTACAGGAGGGCAAGCGGTTCTCGTCCCGTCACGTGCTGGGCATGCAAGGTGACGGCCGAACGATCGTGGCCGCACAAGCAAGCTTCTGCGCGCCGCAGCCCGGGCCGCGACATGGTGCGTCTTCGCTGGCGCTGTCGGAAAATCCCGATGACTTGCCCGCGCTTGCCACGATCCCGACCGCCCTCATGCAGCAATTGCGGCCGCTCGGTCCCTACTCTCCGCATATCAAGCCCAGTATGGATTTTCGTATTCCTGATATCGAGCGCCAGCTCTCGGCCGCGACTGCGCAGCCGCGCTTGCGCTTCTGGCTCAGGAGCAAGCGACCGCTTGTCCGCGGTCCGACGACGCAAGCCGCGGTCTTTGCGTATCTGTCGGACTGGTGGCTGAACTTCAGCAGCGTAGGCGGCCATCTTCGCGATCTGCAATCACGCGAGCCGCTCTATGTGTCGAGCCTCAACCACTGCATCTGGTTTCATCGCGCGTTTTCCCCCGACGCCTGGATGCATGTCGAGACCGAAAGTCCCTGCGCGGAAGGCGGTCGCGGGCTGTCGATCGCACGTGTTCATGACCGCGATGGGCTGATGCTGGCAACTCTCGTCCAGGAGACGCTGATGGTGCATTCAGGCGCAAATGGATGTTCATAGGCCTCGTAGCCAAGCCTTCACTAAGGCGCGGCAAGCGCCCCCCATCTACGATGCCTGGGGTTCATGGTCCTCATGCAGTTTCCCCCATCGAGGACTCGACTGCTAAAATTGGTCATCAATAGATTTTTCTTGATCTTCCGGTGCACAAGTTGTGCACACGCCACTTTCTATCTCATTGAAAAAATTCCACTGAACGCGCGCACCGTTCAACTACAGTAAAATTCGTATCGCGCGACGCTCGACTGCGCGACCTGAAACCCGAGCTTGAGCAGTTCGCCGTGGATGCGAGGCGCGCCCCAAAGCGGATTTTCGACGCTTATCCGCCGGATCAAGACGCGCAGCTCCGTTCCGATCTGCGGTCGCCCTCCCCGTGGGCGCGACTTCCAACGCCAGTAGCAGCAGAATCCGGCTCTGTGCCAATGCACGAGCGTCTCGGGCCGGCCGATTGTGAGAACCTGTAGGATTGCTGGAAACCACCGATACAGCTGGGCACAGAACCAGCGATCAAGGTTCGTGAGCCGAACGCGACCGCGCGATCTGCGCCGCAAAACAATTAACTGTTGTCAGAGCACCGCGTTCTCGGCTTCAAGCCGCAACTTCGACTTGAATGGCGAGGCCAGGACGGCCGAGCGAAGCAGAACAGCCCGATCATCACGCCAGCTTAGGCGATTCCAACGCGGCATCACACGCGGATCAGGTTTTCGGTGCACACAGGACCTCGGAATCGGCTTCGGCGATCTGCCGGATTGTGGACCGCTATTTCCGGAATGAAGGCTTGCGGCCGCGAATTGACGCGGAGGCGAACTCGAACCTGACGCTGTTTGAACTCATCCGCCAGACCGACCTCGCGACTATCCTTCCGGAGAACGTCGGCGGCTCAGGTCTGTCCACCGTGAAAATGAAACCTGCGTTCGAGCCCAAGCGCGCCGCGCGGCTTCGCCGTCGCAACGCTTACCGTTCGGCAGCCGCCAGGGCTTTCATCGTCATGACACAACAGATCGTGGCGACGTTCGCCAGCGGGTAGCTCTTCGCTGGACTCGCCGTCATTGAGGGTGGCGGACTGCGCACACCGTCAGCTCATCTGGTCATGGCAGCGGTTGGCCCGTCGCCGGCCTAGCCACGGGAGCGGCCAATGTCCGCTTCCAGACGTAAACCGGATCCAGCTTGAGTTCGGCCGTAACGTCGGCATCTGACCCACCCGGGGGGCGCGCAACTCAGCTTCGTGTGCTCTCACCAACCAGTTTGAGGTCGATCCTGCCGATCAGATCAGAACGGAGCAACTCCGCAGCGCTTATGTCGGCTAACGTCTGTTGCAACGTACTGACATTCGATCCGAGCGATACGATTCCGCCGAGCACCAGGGCTACTGATCCAATAAGAGCGACTTGATCAGGTCCGAAGAGGCCGAACATCATAACGATCAGCAATGCGATGCCGCCCGCGATTGCCGCCTTCGAAACCAAAATGATCTTTCTGCACCGCTCGGCGCCTTCGGCAAGCTGCTCGAGCCGAGCTTCGATCATTGAAATCTCATCGAGAGGCTCGTCTTCAGTCATCGAACTCAAGATCTAAATCCGGAAATCGCGGATCTGCCAGCTTTTCGACTCCCTCGGGCACACAGAGGCTTGTCTTGAATCCGCTACATCGCGCGATAGATCAGGCATCACGCGACCGATCAGCGGCAATCGCGGCCGAGCCTTGATCGTCGCTCTTTGCCATTGGCCACGCACGCATGGCCAGCCGGCCTATTTCAGACAACTTCTCACGGGCGGCCCCATCGCGCGCTTGCACCGCAAGCCCGCGCGCCAGCGCACTGTAATAGGCGGCCAGCATTTCGCAATCGACATCTTGGGCTACGTCGCCATCCATCACGCCTTTCCGGATGCGTGCGGCCATCGCGCCTTCCGAAAAAGCACGATGCTCGGCCATCATGTCACGAATATTCTTCATTCCCGGTGAGCAATGTGTGCCAGCAAGCGAGATCATGCAGCCGAGCGGGTGATCGCCGCGGGTGAACTCTTCTGCGGTCGCCTCGAACAGGTGCGCGAAGGCTGTCCTGGTATCGATCGAAGGATCATTGAGGATGGCGAAGAACCATTGGCCCGACCATTCGAGAAAGGAATGCGTGGCTTCGCAATAGAGTTCTTCCTTGCTGCCGAACGAGTTGTAGAAGCTCGACGCGCTGATCCCCATCGCGGCGATCAGGTCGTTGAACGACGTGCCTTCATAGCCGCGTTCCCAGAACAGCTTCATCGCCTCTTGCAGCGCGGCGGCACGATCGAAGACGGCGGGCCGGCCACGGCCACGCCTCTCGTCCTGAGCGCTCTTTGCTTGAATTTTCTTCTGCTGATTTATTTTTGGTGTCATCGCTCCAAAAATCCTTGAACGGCGCCTCCCTGAGTTTATATCCGGCGAACTATATTGGAGTTCCCCCTCCAAATATCAACCCCGAACGCAACTTATCCGCTTCCGAAATAACTGCCTGGCGACGCCTCCCCCGAAACCTGGACTGGCCGGTGTGGTTCGGCGGGCCGGCAGAGCTTCGGCCGAACTGCCGGCATGGCAAGGACTGATGGTAGCCTCATGGATCAGATCAGCGATCATTCCAACATTGAACGAGAACCGCTGAAGCCGCCGGCGCCGCGCCGGCGGACATGGAGAACGGCCGCAATCGCTGCAATGGCGGCGCTTGTCGCGCTCTTTGCCTATCTCGGCTTTGCGCCTCGCAAAGGAGACCAGGCGGCGGCGCTGCCATCTCCCCTGCCGGTGACGGTGAGCCAGCCCTTGCAGCGCGAGGTCGATGCCAGGGTCGGTTTCCTCGGACAGTTCTCGGCCATCGACCGGGTTGAATTGCGGGCCCAGGTCGGCGGTATCTTGACCGAACTTCATTTCAAGGACGGCCAGATCGTCCACAAGGGCGACCTCCTCTTCGTGATCGACCCGCGGCCCTACGAGATCAGGCTGGCGCAGGCGCAAGCTGCGCTTGTGACCGCAACGGCGCGCGTGGCACTCGCCAGCAACCAGCTTACGCGGGCGCAATCGCTCAAGCGCAACGAGTTCGCAACGCAGGAGACGGTCGACCAGCGCACCAACGACCAGGATGCGTCGCGGGCCGCGGTCGAAGACGCCAAGGCGCGGGTGCGGGACGCGGAACTCGACCTTGAATACTGCCGCGTACGGGCACCGTTCACGGGACGCATCGGCGCGCGCCAGGTTTCGATTGGAAGCCTGATCGCGGGCAGCCGTGCTGCCACCAGTCCGACCACGCTGCTCACGACGCTAGTCTCGCTCGATCCTCTTTATCTCGATTTCGACATGAGCGAATCCGATTTCCTGACATTCTCGCGCGAGCGCGCCCGCGTTGGCGGTCCGCTCGCCAACAAGGTCGCGATCAGCCTCAGCGACGAGAACAGGTTCGCCCGCGAGGGCACGCTGGACTTCATCGACAATGCACTCGACCGCTCCAGCGGCACCATTCATGCGCGCGCACCGTGCCTAACCCGGATCTGTTCCTGGCGCCCGGCCAGTTCGCGCGGCTGCGGGTTGCGATCGCCCCGCCGACGCAGGTTTATCTCTTGCCGGACGCCGCCGTCATGCTCGACCAGTCGCAGCGGCTGGTCATGACCGTCGGCGCTGATGCGACCGTGAAACCAAAGATCGTGACCACCGGTGATCTTCGCGGCGGATTGCGCGTGATCCAGTCGGGCCTCGAGGCGAGCGACCGCGTCGTCATCGACGGCCTGGTGCGCGCCATTCCCGGCACCAAGGTCGCGCCGCAAGACGGCGCCATCCATTACGACGCTGCCGCTGACGGCCAAGGTTGACGGCCAAGGCTAGAGACCAGGACCGAGAAGACAGGAGCGTTCTCCGTGACCCATAGCTTCATCGACCGGCCGATTTTTGCGACTGTCCTCTCCGTCTTCCTGACGCTGATCGGCCTCGGCGCGCTCGCCATCCTGCCGATCTCGCAATATCCGGAGATCGTGCCGCCGACGGTCCAGATCACCACCACCTATCCCGGCGCATCTGCCGAGACGGTATCGCGCACGGTAGCGACACCGCTCGAGCAGGAGATCAACGGCGTCGAGAACATGATCTACATGAGCAGCCAGTCCACCGGCGACGGCAAGCTCACGGTCACCGTGACGTTTCGGATCGGGACCGACCTCAACGTCGCGCAGATGCTCACGCAGAACCGGGTGCAGGATGCGCTTCCCCGGCTGCCGGAAGACGTCCAGCGGCTCGGCGTGCAGGTGCGCAAGTCGACACCGAACATCCTGCTCGCGGTACATCTTTATTCGCCCGACTCGTCGCGCGACCTGCTCTACACCTCGAATTACGCGACGTTGCACGTAAAGGACGTGCTGGCGCGGCTACCGGGCGTCGGCGATGTGCAGATGCAGGGCGGGCGCGAATACGCCATGCGCATCTGGCTCGATCCCGACAAGGTTGCGGCGCATAACATGAACGCAAGCGAGGTGCTTGCCGCGCTGCGCGCCCAGAACGTCCAGGTTTCGGCGGGCGTGCTGAACCAGCCGCCGGTCGCCTCCAAGCAGGCCTATCAGATCAACGTGCAGACGCTTGGGCGCCTGTCGACACCAGAACAATTCGCCGCCATCGTCCTGAAGTCGGACACCGAGGGCCGCGTGACGCGGCTGCGCGATGTGGGCCGCGTCGAGATCGGCGCTTCCGACTACGGATCGTCCGCCTACATGGATCGCGAGCCGGGCCTGCCGCTCCTGATCTTCGCCCAGCCGGGCGCCAATTCCCTCGCCGTCGAGCACGAAGTGCTCGACGCAATGGAGAAGCTGGGCAAGGATTTTCCGCCCGGCCTGCAGTACAAGATCATTTACGACCCCACCATCTTCGTCGGCAAATCGGTCGACGAGGTGATCAAGACCATCTTCATCGCGATCCTCCTGGTGGTCGGCGTCGTGTTCCTGTTCCTGCAAAGCTGGCGCGCCGCGATCATTCCGGTGATCGCGATCCCGGTGTCGCTGGTCGGCACCTTCGTCTTCCTCTATGTGCTCGGAATATCGTTGAACAACCTGTCGTTATTCGGCCTCGTGCTCGCGGTCGGCATTGTCGTCGATGACGCCATCGTCGTGGTGGAGAATGTCGAGCGCAATCTCGAACGCGGCATGACCCCGACCCAGGCCGCCCATGTCACCATGGACGAGGTCGGCGGCGCGCTGATCGCGATTGCGTTGACGCTATGCGCGGTGTTCGTGCCCTCGGCCTTCCTGTCGGGCATTACCGGGCAGTTCTTTCGACAGTTTGCGGTCACAATCGCCGTGTCGACTCTGATCTCGTGCTTCGTCTCGCTGACCCTGAGCCCTGCTTTGTGCGCGGTGCTGTTCAAGGCTCACGAGCCCGGCCAGAAGCCGCGCGGACCATGGATCGTCCGCCTGGTGCAGGCCGGATTTGCGCGTTTCAATTTCGGCTTCGAGTGGCTGTCGACAGGCTATGGACGGCTGACGCGGCGGCTGGTGCAGATCACCGGCGTCGTGCTCGTGGTCTACGCCGCGCTGATCGGCGTCGCCGGCTTCCAGTTCGCCCGGGCGCCCACTGGCTTCATCCCGGAACAAGATCAGGGCTATCTCATCACCGTCGTGCAACTGCCGCCCGGCGCTTCGCTCGAGCGCACGGAGGCGGTGGTCAAGAAGGCGATCGACATCATCATGTCCACTCCCGGTGTCGAGCACGTCGCGCCGTTTGCAGGACTGGATGCAACCACCTTCACCATCGCCTCCAACGCCGGTACGATCTTTTCCGGCCTGCCATCGCTCTATAACCATGACGTGCCCGGCCTGACCGCACCGAGCGTGCTCGCCGACCTGCGCAAGCGCCTCTCGGTGATCCAGGAAGCCTATGTGCTGACGATTCCGCCCCCGCCGGTGCAGGGCATCGGCAATGCCGGCGGTTTCAAGATGATGCTGCAGGATCGCGCGGGCCTCGGCTCGGAGGCACTGTCGAAAGCAGCACAGGCGCTGGTGGCCGCTGCCAACAAGGATCCGAGTTTCGCCGGCGTCTTCACGCTGTTCGGGACACGCTCGCCGGCGGTCAACGCCGATATCGATCGAGAGAAGGCCGAGAAGGTCGGGCTGACGCCTACCGACGTCTTCAACACCCTGCAAGTCTATCTCGGCTCCCAATACGTCAACGACTTCAATTATCTCGGCCGCACCTATCAGGTCATCGCGCAGGCCGATGGCTCGTTCCGCCAGGATCCGCACGACATCGCGCGGCTGAAGGCGCGCAACGCCTCCGGCGAGATGGTGCCGGTCGGCACCGTGGCGCGGCTGAAATCCGAGAACGCACCCTATCGCGTGCCTCGTTACGATCTATTCCCGGCTGCCGAAGTGATGGGCGTCGCGGCGCCCGGTGTCGCGACCGGCACGGCGTTGCACCGCATGGAAGAACTCGCGCGCGAGGTGCTGCCGCCAGGCATCGGCTTCGAATGGACCGAGCTTGCTTTCCAACAGCAACAGCCCGGGACCTCGTCCCTGCTGGTGTTCGGCGCCGCCGCCTTGTTCGTGTTCCTGGTGCTCGCCGCGCAGTATGAAAGCTGGAATCTGCCGCTCGCGGTGGTGATGATCGTTCCGATGTGCCTGCTTGCCTCCGTGACGGGTCTTTTGATGCGCGGCATGGCGATCGACGTTCTCGCGCAGATCGGATTCGTCGTGCTGGTTGGACTCGCCGCCAAGAACGCGATCCTCATCGTGGAATTCGCACGCCAGACCGAGGAAGCCGGCGCCACGCCCGGTGAGGCCGCCGTCACCGCCGCGCGCACGCGGCTGCGACCGATCCTGATGACGTCGCTGGCGTTCATCTTCGGTGTCGCACCTCTCGTGGTCGCCACCGGGGCAGGCTCGGAAATGCGTCAATCGCTCGGCACTGCGGTGTTCGCAGGAATGCTGGGAGTGACCGCCTTCGGACTCCTGTTTACGCCAGCGTTTTATACGGTCGTCCGCAAGATCGGGCGCAAGAAGCCGCGCGCCACGATAGAAGCGACTCAGCAAGTCCTTGCTGATCGTAACGACCCGGCAAGCGCCGCGTGGGCACCTCGGAATTAGCTGCTGCGATGGATTTGGCAGCCTCGGGACGTCTCAAACTCAACGACGAACCCGACCCAATAAGCACAGCGACGTGACTTGCCGTCATGCCGTTCATGATCAATCACGCCGTCAGTTCGGATGAGACCCTCGTCTCGCCTTGAGAACGACGTTACAGTTTGGTTACAGCAATCTGTTCCCCGCATTACAGATGCAACCATATCGCCCCTGAACTCTCCGAAAAGAAAGCTTACCAATACGTGAGGGCGTCGGTTGAGGGCAGCGCAGGACTCTCGTCAACCTGCAACCCGCTGAGGCTCACATTTGACAGGGAGAACGCGTCATGTCTGATCTTACGGGAACGAACGGCGACGATATCCTGACCGGCACCGATAGGCCGGATCATATCTTCGGCCTTGCCGGCAACGATACGATTGACGGCAACGGCGGCAACGATACGCTGTCAGGCGATGATGGTGATGATACGCTCAACGGCGGTGATGGCGACGACCATATCCTTGGTGGTGCAGGCAATGACGTCATCACCGGCGGCAACGGCAACGATCTTCTCGAAGGTGGATCGGGAAACGACCACATCAGCACCGGCGCGGGCAATGATGTCGTATTCGCCGGTGACGGCATCGATACGATCGATCAGATGGCCGGTCATGACGTCGTCCACGCAGGCGCGGGCGACGATCTGATCTCGTGGAACGACAAGGTCGGTGATGTCGTCTTCGGCGATGAGGGCAACGACCGGATCATCGGTTCCGATACGGCGGCCGACGAGAGCCACGGCGGCGACGGCAACGACTTCATTCAGGCTTTTACGACCGACGCCGCGCACGCCACCGCAGGCGACAAGATCTTCGGAGACGCCGGCAATGACACCCTGATCGGCGGCGACGGCAACGACCACATCGAGGGCGGCACCGGTAACGACACCATCATGGGAAATGGCGGCAACGACTTCCTCGATGGCGGCGACGGCGACGATCACATCAGCACAGGAGCCGGCAACGATACGGTGTTCGGCGGGGACGGCGCCGACACCATCGACCAGATGGCCGGTCATGATGTTGTCCATGGCGGCGACGGCAACGACACGATTTCCTGGAATGACGCGGTCGGTGACATCGTCTATGGCGATGGCGGCAACGACAGGATCATCGCCTCCGACACGGCGTCCGATGAAAGTCACGGCGGCGACGGCGATGACTTCATCCAGGCCTTCACGACCGATGCCGCGCACGCTACGGCGGGCGACCGGATGTTCGGCGACGGCGGCAATGACACGCTGATCGGCGGCGATGCCGCGGATCACATCGAAGGCGGCACCGGAAACGATACCATCAACGGTGGAGGCGGCAACGACTACCTCGATGGCGGGTCGGGAAATGACCACATCAGCACCGGAGCCGGCAACGACCTGGTTTACGGCGGCGACGGTAATGACACCGTCGACCAGATGATGGGACACGATGTCGTTCACGCCGGTGCCGGCGATGATGTCATCTCCTGGAATGATGCAGTCGGAGACGTCGTCTTCGGCGACGAAGGCAACGACCGGATCACCGGTTCCGATACCGCGTCCGACGAAAGCCATGGCGGCGACGGCAACGACATCATCTCCGCGTTTACGACGGATGCAGCGCACGCCACGGCAGGCGACAAGATCTTCGGTGATGCCGGCGACGATACCCTGACCGGCGGCGACGGTAACGACCGTATCGAAGGCGGTACCGGAAATGACACCATCATTGGAAATGGCGGCACCGACCGCCTTGATGGCGGTGACGGCGACGATCACATCAGTGGCGGCGGCAGCCACGATCAGATCTTCGGCGGCCTTGGCAACGACGTGATCGACCATATGGGTGAGCACGGCTTTGCCGATGCGGGTGACGGCGACGATATCGTACAGTGGACTGAGACGTTCGGTGACGTGGTTCATGGGGGAGCCGGTAACGATAGGATCACCGGTGTGGCCGCATTCAATCCGCCGCTCGGCGGGCAGGCCGCTGCCGAGATCCACGGCGATGCCGGCAACGACTTCATCCAGGCATCCAGTTTAGGCAGCGGTGCGGTGTCCGACAAGCTGTTCGGCGACGAAGGCAACGACACCATTATCGGCGGCAGTGGCGCGGATCGCATCGATGGCGGTGTGGGCAACGACATCCTGACCGGCAATGGCGGTGCGGATACCTTCACCTTCCAGATGTCGCAAGGCGGGCACGACGCTATCACGGACTTCGACGTGAACGACGACGTGATCAATTTGTCGGGCTTCGGCCCCAATTTTGATCCGCTTGCGCACGTGCACGACACCGCCAACGGCGCCGTGCTGGACCTCGGCGCCGCTGGGGATGTGACGTTACAGGGCGTTCACGCCGCGGACCTTTCTCACCACGACTTCGTCCTGAGCTAAGTCCACTCGGGATTGCCTGTCCTTGGAGCGAGATAACAGCGCTTCTGCCGGATACAGTCGTCCTTCTCTTTGAGGTGGACGACTGTACTGGACGGATTTTGAAGTCGCCGTGCCTGTCACGTACGGCAGGAGAGCCCCGAGGCTCGAATATCACGACGAAGACGTCGGGGTTGGAAAATGGGGGGCGTCGCATATGAAGCCGATGTCGAAGCTTGCGGCGATTGATCCGCACGGGAAAAGCGAGACAATCCTCAGCCGCGCTATCGGCTATTGCAAGCTGCAATTCCTGGTGGTGGGCCTGTTCAGCGGCATGGTCAACCTGCTGCAGCTCACCATTCCGATCTACATGATGCAGATTTTCGACCGCGTACTGACGACGCACAACGTCGATACGCTGCTCTATCTGTCGCTGATTGCGGGCGCGTCCATCCTGTTGCTGGCCATTCTGGAAATCTCGCGCAATCAGACCCTGCAGCGTGTTGCGACCTGGGTCGAGCGGAAGGCCGCGCCGGAGGGCTTTGCGAGAGCGATCGAGAGCGTGCTCTCTGGTCATTCCTATCGCATGGAGGCGCTGCGCGATCTCGCCATTTGCCGCGGCTACCTCGGCTCCCCTGCTCTGCTCGCCCTCTACGATCTTCCCTGGGTGCTGGTTTTTCTCGCCGTGATCTTCGCCCTGCATCCGGTGCTGGGTTGCATCGCGACCGCAGGAGCGATCGTCCTTTTCATTCTCACCTTGCTGAACGAGCTGACCACCTCGCGCCTGATGAAGGAGGCAAATGTTGCGGCGGCCAATTCGCAACGTCGCGCTGACAGCATCGCGCGCAATGCGGAGGTGATTGACAGCATGGGCATGTTGCCGGCAGTGATGCGCCGCTGGCAGGAGGGGGTGGCCGAAATGCTGCCGCCGCAGTGGCGCGCGGCGCAGCGAGCCTCCTTGCTGCTGGCCACGGCCAGGTTCGCGCGCCTTGGGGTGCAGATCGCCGTCCTGGGCGCCGGCTGCTATCTGGTGCTGCAGCACGATCTGACATCGGGCGCAACTGTTGCCGGCTCCATCATCATGGGCCGGGCGCTTGCGCCGGTAGAAATGCTGATCGGCGGTTGGAAGCAGCTTGTCCAGGCCCGGCAGGCTTTCTTTCGCTTGCAGCACTTCCTCAGCTTGCCTCGTCTTCGTCCGCCCGGCCGGCCGTTACCGACCCCGGTCGGCCGCCTCTCGGTGGAGCGTGTCACGTACGGCTTGCCGGGTTCGACGTCGCCGATCGTCAAAGGTGTGCAGTTTGCGCTGTCTCCGGGTGACAGTCTTGCCGTCATCGGCCCGTCGGCAGCCGGCAAGACTACCCTGATCAAGATGCTGATCGGCACGCTTGCGCCAAGCGCCGGCACCGTTCGCCTCGATGGCGCCGACGTCCATCGCTGGATGCGCGAGGATTTCGGCCGCTACGTCGGCTACCTGCCGCAGTCTGTCGAGCTGTTCGAGGGTTCGGTGTTCCGCAACATCGCACGGATGGGAGACGCCTCGCCCGAGCAGGTTTACCGAGCCGCGCAGCTTGCGGGCTGCCACGACATGATCCTGCGGCTGCCATGCGGCTACGACACCGAGATCGGCGAGAACGGTCAGTATCTCTCCGGCGGACAGCGGCAATTGATCGGCTTGGCACGTGCCCTGTTCCGCGATCCGAGGTTCGTGGTGTTGGACGAACCCGACAGCAATCTCGACGGCGATTCCGAGGCCAATCTGGCCGATACGCTGGGGAAGCTCAAGGCATGCGGGACCACGGTGGTCCTGGTCTCGCATCGTCCGCGTCTGGTGCGGCATGTCGATCTGGTCTTGCTGATGCGGGATGGCGCGGTCGAAATGTTTGGGCCGCGGGTCGAGGTCCTGAACCGCGTCATCGCCCACCCGGCGCCCGACAACCGCCCGACAATCACCGAACCTCGCATCGCCAGGGTGGCGGCACCCGCCCGAGGCGAACCGAACCGTGTTGCATCATGACCCAAGCTCTCCCGTCCCCCTCCGAACGAGCCATCGTTGCTGACAGCCCCGCCCGGTCGATTGCGTCGCCCGCGCTACCGTTGATGGAGGCGCCTCATCCGTCGACACGCGGCGTGATCCTGCTCGGATTGATGGCCATGGCGGTTTTCATCGGCGGCTTCAGCGCCTGGTCCGTCTCCGCTCCGCTGGCGGAAGCAGCGATCGCGCAGGGCGCGATCGAGGTCGAGGGCCAGCGTCGCATCATCGCCAATCAGGAGGGAGGATCGGTTGCGGAACTGACCGTGCGCGACGGCGATCATGTGCGGACCGGTCAGGTGCTGATGCGGCTGAACGACGTGCAGGCGAGCGCGACGGCCGAGACGGCGCGAGCCCAGCGCTGGGCATTGCTGGCACAATTGGCCCGACTTGACGCAGAGGCGGCCGGCAGAAGCGATATAAGCTTTCCTGACGATCTGCTGGCTGCAGCGAGCGGGCAAGGTTTCGACGCCCTGCGCGCCGCCGATGCGGTCAGCGGGCAGCGCGCGCTGTTCGAGGCGCGCACGGTCAGCCTGAAAAGCCAGATTGCCGTACTCCGAGACCGGGTCGATCAGCAGCTAGGCGTCATTGAATCGGCAGAACAGCAGCAGCGGGCTACCCGGCAACAGCTCGAATTGATACGGCACGAGACCGAGGTCAAGCAGGGGCTGCTGACAAAGGGCCTGGCGACGCTGTCCACTGTGCTGGCCTTGCAGCGCAGCCAAGCCGGGTTGGAGGGGACGCTGGGCGACCTGAGCGGACAGATCCAACGCGCGCGCGCCACCATCGCGGAATCCCGTTCATCCATGAAGCAGATTCAAGATCAGCGGCTACAGGATGTCTCGAACGACATGCGGGAGGCCAGCACCAAGCTGAACGAGGTGGAGGACAAATTGCGCGCCGCGCAGGACGTCGCCGTGCGCCGCGACGTGGTGGCGCCCGAGGACGGCACTGTCCTTGGCATGCGGGTGTTCAACGTCGGCGCCGTGGTCAGGCCCGGCGATACGGTGATGGAACTGGTGCCATCGCACGACCGGCTGGTGGCGAACGTGAAACTTTCGCCGAACGATATCGATGTGGTGTATCCCGGCCTTGAAGCACAGGTGCGTCTGCCGGCGTTCAAGCAGCGCCTGGTGCCGTTCGTTGCCGGCCGCGTCACCTTCGTCGCCTCCGACGCCACCGCCGATGA
The DNA here is from genome assembly GCF_004296405.1 of Bradyrhizobium sp. Leo170. GTDB lineage: Bacteria > Pseudomonadota > Alphaproteobacteria > Rhizobiales > Xanthobacteraceae > Bradyrhizobium. The sequence goes on along the minus strand of NZ_PSRR01000036.1, from coordinate 15,011 downwards.
GCAGACAAAGAACAACTACTACAAAGTGCAGATCCTGCTCGATCGGGACCAGCTTGATCGTCTTCCCAACGTCCATCTCACGCCCGGAATGCCGGTTGAGGCGATGGTGCAGCTTGGGGAGCGAAGCTTCTTCCGCTATATCACGCAGCCGATTAGGGACAGCTTTCACCGTGCCTTTCACGAGCAATAGCAGGGTATTCCACGTAAGTTGCGGGGGCCCGTCATTGCCTCGCACCGTCTAAAAACGCATCCGCGACAAACCCGGTCCTTCAAGGCCGGGTCAAGGCGCGCCTTTGGTTCTCGATATATTGCCGAACAATGGCGATCGGCGTCCCTCCGCAGGAGGCGGCGAAATAGCCCGGACTCCAGAGATGGTCGCCCCAAAGCTTGGGAGTCACCGCGCCGAGGCGATGTGCACGCAGGCTCGTCCTCATCATTGATTGGACGCCGGCGAGAGTGCACTTGGTTCAAGCCGATTCTTCCGCCAACCATAGCGGTCGCGATCGTACAAAATCGCAGCCTAGCGCGGACTTGGTGCCCAGGGAGGGAATCGAACCACCGATAGTATTTTTTCTCCTCACCGCGATCTGCAGAACTCGGCACGATCGGCGAAACACGAAGCTTTACTCGTAACGATCACGATCAGCTCTTAAGCCGCACGCGAGTATCCTGCCCTTTCGACCCAACTCTGTACGCCGCCCAGACTTCTATGGACCTCACATCACTTCCAAAGAACGATCACCCACACTGGCTCTCAATAGATTTTTCTTGATCTTCCAGTGCACACGTCGTGCACACGCCGCCTTCTAACCAATTGAAAAATCTAAGCTCTCGCTCCAGTCCATCATGGGCCAATTTGAGCCAGCTCCAGCCAAGAAGATCGAGGCTGGTCAATAGCGGTCAGCTTCGCGCCGACAGCGGCCGGCCGGCACGATCACCTCTTGTCTAAGGCTACATCTTATCGAAGCGCGATAAACGCGAGCGAATTCAGGCAAAGCCGCCGGGGCGAAAGCGATCACCTATCGCTCACGACCGCGATCACCATTTCAATGCCGCCGTGCGCACGGGATGATCCCAGAGCGCGGTCGTCTCAGTGTCGAGCAAGCTTACGGTGAGCGAGCACCCGGCCATGTCCAGCGAGGTGACGAAGCTGCCGACCAGCGAGCGAGCGATGCGCAGGCCGCGCTTCTCGAGCATCCGGCGCGCCGCGTTATACATCAGATACAGCTCGATCGTCGGCGTTCCGCCAAATCCGTTAACGAGCAGGAGGGCCTCGGCCCCGTCACGCGCGTCGAGATCCTGCGCGATGGCAGTCGTCATCTCGTCCGCGATCGCATCGGCCCGCTCCAGCTTGACGCGCCGACGTCCCGGCTCGCCGTGAATGCCGACCCCCATCTCCATTTCGTCCTCGCCGAGTGAGAAGGTCGGCGTGCCCGCGGCCGGGACCGTGCAGCTTGTCAGCGCCACGCCCATCGAACGTGTGCGCGCGTTGACGCGCTCGCCGAGCGCAACGCAGCCCTCGAGGTCGGCGCCCTTTTCGGCGGCCGCGCCGACGATCTTCTCGACGATCAGCGTACCGGCTACGCCGCGGCGCCCGATGCTGTGTGTCGAGTTCTCGACCGCGACGTCATCATCCGTCACGATGGTGGCCGTGCGGCCCTCGGCGATCTCGGCCGCCATCTCGAAGTTCATGCGGTCCCCCGCATAGTTCTTGACGATGAACACCGCACCGGCCTCACCGGAAACAGCCTGCGCGGCCTCAACGATCTGGTCCGGCGTCGGCGACGTGAAGACCTGTCCCGGGCAGGCGGCGTCGAGCATGCCATAGCCGACGAAGCCCGCATGCAGCGGCTCATGCCCGCTGCCACCGCCCGAAACGAGCGCGACCTTTTTTGGGTTCAGCTCACGGCGCCGCACGAATTTCCGCTCCGGTCCGAGCGCGACGAGATCGGCATGCGCGGCCACAAGTCCGTCCAGGCTCTCCGCGAGCACGCCGTCGACCGAATTGATGAACTTCTTCATTATCTCCTCCCCGCTTCCCCCTTGGCCCCACGCCTATTTTTCCCGCATGATGGCAATCAGGCGCCGCGCGAATTCCTGGAGCAGCGCATCGAGCTCGGCGTTGCGCTTGGCGCTGCCTAGATCGGGCAAATGCAGCGCCAAGGTCCGCTCGTGCGGTCCTTCGGTCAGCCGACCGATCCGGCGCGGATGCGCGCGCGCATAGGCGCGAAGAAAGGCGGCCTTCGCCTGCGGCGGGAAGTGGCAGACATCGAAGATCGTATTGAGATGCTGCACGGGTATCGGCACCGGATAGGCGGGATTGCTGATCTGGCTCACGAAGCTGCGGTTCTTCCCCATGGCGTGCGCCAGACGCAGCCGCATGCCCGACGGCCGGCTCTCCAGCACTTCCTTGAAGATGCGCTTGTAAACCGCAACAGCGCCGGCTGCCGCCTGCTCATCGATCGCCGTGTCAGCCAAGGCCACCTCCGCTGCTCAGCCGGTCGATCGTCTGCTTGATCTGCGCGAGCGCCGACGCATTCACCGAAAGCTCGCGCAAGCCGCAGTTCAGCAATGCGGGAAGGCAACGCGGATCGCTTGCCATATCGCCGCATAGGCTGACGCTGATCGCGGCGCGCCGCCCATGCTCGGCGGTCCGCGCGATCAGTTCAAGCACCGCCGGATGCAGCGGGTCCATCAAGGGGGCGAGCGCTCCATTGGAACGATCGCAGGCAAGGACATATTGCGCGAGATCGTTCGAGCCGATTGAGAAGAAGGAGGCCTTGAAGCTCGTAATAGCCAGGGCCGCCGCCGGGACTTCGACCATGATTCCCAGCTCGGGAAGCATCGCGGCAATGCCGTCCGCCTGCAAGCGCTGCACGACATCGGTGAAAAGCTCCCGCCCCGCCTCGAGCTCGCCCGCCGAGGTGACCATCGGAAACATGACCTTGAGGTTTCCGCGCACAGCGGCCCGTGCCAGCGCGCGGAGCTGAATGGCAAAAATCTCGGGCCGGGCCAGGCAAAGCCGCAAGCCCCGAACCCCGAGGAACGGATTGGCTTCGCCATCCAGCGTGAAGCCGGGCACCGGCTTGTCGCCGCCCGCGTCAAACGTGCGAATGGTGACCGGGCGCCGGTCGGCCCAACGCAGCACCGCATCGTAAGCCTGAAACTGTGTCTCCTCATCGGGCAAACCGCCCCGCTCCGTCAGCAGAAACTCGGTGCGCATCAGGCCGATGCCATCGGCATATTGCGCGTCGGCATGCTCGAGATCGTCGACGCGCTGGATGTTGATAAACAGCTTGATCCGCTCGCCGTGCCACGATGCCGTCGGCCGCCGCAGGATCGCACGGGCAGACGCCCTGCTCTTGCGATGGCTTTCGCGCCGCTTCTCGAACAGGCGGACCTGCTCGGCGCTGGGATCGAGTTCGAGCGTCGCACCTTCACCATCGAGCAGCGCCGTGGCTCCGATATCCGGAACCGCGCCGAGCTGCACGACCATCGGGATGCCCCGCGCGCGCGCCAACATCGCGACATGGCTCGTGGGACTGCCGCGCAAGAGTGCGAGCCCGCCGCCGCCGGACCAGTCGATCTCCAGGAATCGCGAGGGCGGCAGATCGTCGGCGCAAACGACGGCACCGCTCGGAATCTTCAGCGCCTGGCCCCCACCGCCCCGCAGAATGTTGATCACGCGGTCGCGCAGGTCCGCAAGGTCCGAGGAGCGCGCCTTCAGATATTCGTCCGCGGCCGAATTGTAGTCCGCGATCTGCGCGTCGAGCGCCGAACGCCATGCGACATCCGCCGGATCGCCATCGCCGATCGATGCGAAGATCGCTTCGATAAAATCCTCATCCTCCAGGAGCGCGACCTGGAATTCGAGAATCTGCGCAGCCTCGCCGCCGGCGATCCCCGCGAGATCCGCGATCTGCCCGCTTGCCGCGTCAATCGCAGCGCGAAGGGCAAGCGCTTCTTCAACGAGGTTACCCGCGACACGCTCGCCGTTGGTGTCCGCGTCGACACGGACAAGCGGGCCATGGGCAAATCCGATCGAGGCGGTTCTGCCGCGGTAGGCCAATCCGGTCGCGCCACCCTGCATGCTACGATGTCCCGTCTGGAAAATCGGTTGCGATCAGATCGACCAGCGCCGCGACGGCGGCCTCCGCATCACTGCCCGACGCCTTGATCTCGATCGTGCTGCCGTGCGCCGCGCGCATCGCCATAATCTTGGCCACGCTCTTGGCGTTGATCCAATCCGCCGCGCCTGCGACCCGAACGGATATCTGGGCCTGAAACTTCTTGGCGAGCTTGGTCAGCTTGACCGCCGGGCGCGCATGCATGCCCACCGCGTGCACCAGGCGCACATTGTCGGTGAAGATCTGTCCGTCCGCTTTGTCCAGCATGCTCAAATTCCATTCTTCTTCGCCGACGTCTCAGTCGGCAGAGAGTTCCTCGGCCACGGCCTTGACCTGGGCCAGTGAGCTACCGCCTGCCGCCTCGGCTGCCGCCATCACGGCCCCCTCGACAATCGGCGCGTTGCATACGACAACGAGATCGCGCCGCGCAGGCTCCAGCATCTCGACCGCCATTTCGCTGTTGGTTTCGGCACCGCCCAGGTCGACGAGAATCGCGACGCCCTTGGCGGACCAGGCATCGTTGATGGCGTCGATGATCAGGGACACGCTGGTGCCCAATCCGCCGTCGGGATTGCCGCCGCAGAACGCCACCCTGACCTCGCTGCCGACCATCTGCCGCACCATGTCGGCGGTGCCCTTGGCGATGTCCTTCGAATGCGAGACGATCACGATCCCCACGGTTTCCGTCATTGGCATCGCTCCAGGCTCGCGCAGACCGCCTGCACGAGAACGCAACTCGAGCGGGCGCCGGGATCGACGTGTCCGATGCTGCGCGATCCAAGGAACGACGCCCGCCCCTTGGTGGCCTGCATCGGCACGGTCCGCTCGACCGCTTCAGCGGCGGTGGCCCGGACCCGCGCGATCAGATCCGGCTGACCGGCCGCCGTCTTCAGCGTTTCCAGGACTGGAACAAGCACGTCCAGCATCGTCTTCTCGCCGGCCTGCGAGCGGCCACGCGCGCTCACCGCGTTCACGCCGCTGCCGAAGACGTCCGCGAGGTCGTCCGGCAAGTGTTTGTCGTGCGAGAGCGCTTCGCCCGCGGCGAGGAAGAAGCTCCCGTAGAGCGGCCCGGACGCGCCGCCGACCGTCATCACCAGGGTCTTGCCGATCATCTTCAGCGCCTCGTCGAGCGGTTGCGCGGAGATCGCATCGAGCTTGCCCAGAACCGCTTCGAATCCGCGCTTCATGTTGATTCCGTGGTCGCCATCGCCGATCGCCTGATCCAGGCTCGTCAGCTCCGGCGCACTGGCGATGACCTGCTCTGCGGCCACCTTGATCAACGACTTGAACGTCTCGGGTTGCAGCGACATCGACCTGACCCTCTAGTGAATTACCGCGGGGATGCGTTGCCCCGCGCGATCGAAATAGAGCGGATGTACCAGGTGCAATTCGACCTCCTGACCGGCCTCTAGCGGCTGCTGATGCGGATCCGCAAGCGTCACCAGCATTTCGCCCTTATAGTCCAGATGAACGTGATTCTGTTCGCCGAGGTGCTCGACACGGTGGACGCGACCGACCATCCGCCCGCCATTGCGCGCACCGACCTTCAGATGCTCGGTACGGATGCCGACGGTCTCCGTTTCCGGCGGCACCGCCACGTCGGACAAGAGACGTGCGGGAAGGAAATTGATCTGCGGCGTGCCGAGACGCGAGGCAACATAGGAGCTGGAGGGGCTTTCATAGATCTCCCGCGGCGTGCCGAGCTGAAGGAGCTGGCCATCCTTGATCACGCCGATCCGGGAGGCCATCGTCATGGCCTCGACCTGGTCGTGGGTCACGTAAAGAATGGTCGCGCCAAGTTCGAGCTGGATGCGCTTGAGCTCGATACGCAGCTCCGAACGGAGCTTCGCATCCAGCGACGAGAGCGGCTCGTCCATCAGGTAGATCGAGGGATCGCGAACCAGTGCACGGCCGATCGCCACCCGCTGCATCTCGCCGCCGGACAGGCGGGTGGCGCGGTTGTTCAGCTTGCTTGCGATATGCAACAGCTCCGCCGTCTGTTCAACGCGCTTGCGGATGACGGGCCCCGGCACGCGCCGCGCGGGCGAGCGCAGCGGGAACGCCAGGTTGTCATAGACCGTGAGATGCGGATACAGCGAATATTGCTGGAAGACAAAGGCGATATCGCGCGATCCCGGCGGATCATGCGTCACGTCGCGGCCGTCGATCATGACTGAGCCGGCGTCAGGGGTCTCGAGCCCGGTGATCAGCCGCAGCGTCGTGGTCTTGCCGGCGCCGCTCGGACCGAGCAGAACCAGGAATTCCCCGTCATTGATCGCCAGCGAGAGCTCGCGCACCGCCTCCACCGTACCGAAGCGCTTGGTGATGTTGCGCAGGATGACGTCAGCCATGGCAGGCGCTCCCCTCGTTGGCGGTCCGGATCGCAAGGCCGCTGCTGGCATCGAACAACGCCAGCCTTTCGGAGTGGAATTCGAGACCCACCGTCTCGCCGATCCGCACCGACGCGTTGGAGGGCAGCCGCGCCGCGACGCGTCCATGCGCCGTGTCGACGGTGACAATCTGCGTGGTGCCGAGATATTCCGCGCCGAACACCTCGCCACGGACGGGTGCTGCGTCGGCGAAGCGGATATGCTCCGGACGTATCCCGAGCGCCAGCGGAGCAGTGGCGCGATCCTCGCGGATTTCCCGGATCGCGATGCTGGTGTCATAGAAGGCGATGGCCCGATCACCAGACCTCAAGCCGCCCTCAAAGCGCAAAAAGTTCATGGGCGGCGAGCCGATGAAATCGGCCACGAACATGCTTGCGGGCCGGTCATAGACCTCCTGCGGCGAGCCGATCTGTTCGACGCGCCCCTTGTTCATGACGGCAATCCGGTCCGCCATCGACATCGCCTCGAGCTGGTCGTGCGTCACGTAGACGGTAGTCGCGCCGATGCGATCGTGCAGGTCGCGAAGCTCGCCGCACATCAGATGCCGAAACTCGGCATCGAGCGCCCCAAGCGGCTCGTCCATCAGAAAGGCCTTGGGCCGCCTCACCATGGCCCGCCCAAGCGCGACGCGCTGGCGATCGCCGCCCGACAACGTTGAAGTCTTGCTCGACAAGAGATGCTCGATCCGCAGGAGCCGCGTCGTCTCCTGCACCCGCTCGCGAACCTCGCGCCGGCCCATGCCCTGGCATTTCAGGGGAAAGCCAATATTGTCAGCGACATTCATGTGCGGATAGAGCGCAAAGAGTTGGAAGACGAAGGCGATGTCGCGGGCCGCCGCCCGCCGGAAGGTCACGTCCTCGCCGTCGAGCAGGATCTTTCCTTCGGTCGGCAGTTCAAGGCCCGCAATCATGCGCAGCGTGGTCGTCTTGCCGCAGCCGGAGGGTCCGAGCATCGCGAAAAAGGTGCCGTCGTCGATCGTGAAGTTCGAGCCTTGCACGGCCGTGAACTGATCAAACGACTTGCGCAGGTTTTCGACGCGAATTTGTGCCATGTTGACCGCCCTATTCCGGAAAATGGCTGACGATGACGTAGCCAATCGTGCCGGCAAGGATCGTCACGAAGGAATAGCCGTACAGATCGATGGACCAGGGCTGCACCAGCATGATGATGCCGCCCCCGATCAGGGTCATCGCACCGGCCTCCCAAGGCCCACGACTGAACCAGCGAGACACTCCACTTTTGGCAACCGCAGACCCGCTCATTTGCGTACAGCTCCAAAGGTGATGCCGCGCAACAGGTGCTTGCGCAACAACACGGTGAACAGGACGATCGGAACGACGAACAGCGTGGTCGCGGCAGCAACGGCCGGCCAGTCCTGCCCGCCCTCGCCGATGATGAAGGGAATGAAGGGCGGCATGGTCTGCGCCTCGCCGCTGGTCAGGAGAACCGCGAAGGCATATTCGTTCCACGAGAAGATCAGGCAGAAGATCGCGGTTGCCGCGATTCCCGTGACGGCCTGCGGCAGCACCACCTTGCGCAGCGCCTGGAGCCGCGTGTAGCCGTCGACGAGGGCGGCCTCCTCATACTCCCGCGGAATCTCGTCGATGAACCCCTTCAGCAGCCAGACCGCGAGGGAGACGTTCACGGCGGTGTAGAGCAGGATCATGCCGAGCCTGGTGTCGGTCAGGTTGAGCTGCCGGTACATCAGATAGATGGGAATCGCGACCGCGACCGGCGGCATCATTCGCGTCGACAGTATGAAGAACAGGAGATCGTCAGCCAGGGGTATGCGGAATCGCGAGAATGCGTACGCCGCGAGCGTGCCGAGAAAGACGGCCAGGAATGTCGAGCCGAACCCGATGATCAGCGAGTTGACGAAGCGCGGCACGACCTTCGACGGTCCGGCGATGACCATGTCGCGCTGGCGCACGAGCTTATCGTACCAGGTCTCCGGCGGCGGTAGCTTGGCGATGAAATCCGGCGTCTGGCGGGTGCGCACGGTGAACAGGTTCACGTAGCCTTCCAGCGTCGGCTCGAAGATCACCTTGGGCGGGTAGGCGATGGCGTCGCTCTGCGACTTGAACGCGGTGGCGACGATCCAGAGCAGCGGCAGGATAGTGATCACGGCGTAGAGAATGACGAGGCTGCCGGCCACGGCCTTTGAACGCGGCGAGGCCTCGACGATGGAGTGAGCGGTGGACTTGGCGAGGGCAGCGGTCATCGTTGCTTCACCTTGTTGAGCGCTTTGACATAGATGTTGGCGGCACCGAATACGGTCACGAACAGGATGATGGCGAGCGCGGACGAATAGCCAGTGCGCCATTTCTCGAATGCCGCGCGCTTGAGCGTGATCGACACGAGCTCGGTGGTCGATCCCGGGCCTCCCGACGTCAGGAGGTTGACCATGTCGAACATCTTGAAGTTCTCGATCGCGCGGAACAGCACGGCGAGCATCAGGAACGGCACCGTCATCGGCAGCGTGATCGACCAGAACTGCCGCCAGGCCGAGGCGCGATCGACTTCGGCAGCCTCATAGATGTAGTCGGGAATGGAGCGAAGCCCGGCGAGGCAGATCAGCATGACGTAGGGCGCCCACATCCAGGTGTCGACCAGCACGATGGTCCAGGGCGCGAGCGAGACCTGCCCGGTCATGCTGAACGAGCTCGGCGGCACCCCCGTGAACAGGCTGATCACGTAGTTGAACGGCCCGATCTGCGGCTGCAACAGCAGCGTCCAGAAGTTGCCGACCACCGCTGGCGACAGCATCATCGGCAGCAGGATGATCGTGGTCCAAAAGCTGTGACCGCGAAACTGGCGGTTGATCAACAGCGCCAGGCCATAGCCGATGACCACCTGTAGTGCCACCGACCAGATCACGAATTGCGCCGTGGTCTGGAGCCGAAACCAGACGTCCTCGTCGGTAAGGATGTCGGTGAAATTGTCGAGCCCGACAAACCGCAGCGGCAGATAGGACATGCTGAGGTTGAGGCTGGTGAAGGACAGTCGGATCATCCACACCAGCGGAAATATGTTGATCGCCAGCAAAAGGGCGATCGTCGGCGCAACGAACAGCCACGCCATGGTTCGGTCCGAAAGGCCACGCGCGCGCCGCGTGCCGCGAGATTTGGCGGGCTCGCTCATGCCTGCCATCGTAGCATGATCAGGTTGAAGGATCGTCGTCATCTGGTCCATCGGCTGGCTGGTTCGGCTTCCCCGAGGCACGTCCCCCGGGGAAACCAGTTCAGTTAATGCGATTGCCGTGTCTATTGCGACGCGACCTGCTTGCCCTGCTCCTTGAAGACTTTGGTCCAGTCCTTGACCAGGAGATCGAGCGCTTGCTGCGCAGTGCCTTTGTCGGCGACGACGTAGTCGTGCACCCGCTTCTGCATGTCGAGCAACAGTTGCGCGTAGGACGGCTCGGCCCAGAAGTCCTTCACGATTCCCATCGACTCCAGGAACTGCGGTGCGAACGCTGCGCTCTTCGGGAAGTCGGGCGCATCGACGACCGCCTTAAGGGCCGAGTAACCGCCGAGTTGCCACCATTTCTGCTGCACGGCGGGCTGCGCGAACCATTTGATGTAGGCGAGCGCGTCGTCCTTGCGGTCGGAGGTCGCGACGACCGAGATGCCCTGTCCGCCGAGCTGGGTGAAGTGTCCGTTCGGGCCGGCCGGATTGACAAAGAACCCGATCTTGTCGCCGCCGACATTCGGGTCCTTGTAGAGGCCCGGGAAGAAGGCGAACCAGTTCATCTGCATCGCCACCTGGCCGGACTTGAAGGCATCCAGCCCCTCCTGCATGTAAGCATTGGTCATGCCGGGAGCGGTGCAGCATTTGTAGAGCTGCTTGTAGAACTCGAGCCCCCTTACGGCATCGGCCGAATTGACGAAGCTCTGCATCTGGTACGACTTCTTCGGATTGTCGTAGCTGAAGCCGTAGTTATAGAGCACGTTGGTCACGCCCATGGTGATGCCTTCCGAGCCGCGCTCGGTGAAGATATAGGCGCCATAGACTTTCTTGCCGTCGATCTCGCGGCCCTGGAAGAACTCCGCGATCTGCTTCAACTCGTCGTAGGTTTTCGGTGGCACCAGGTCGCGGCCGTACTTGGCCTTGAACGCGGACTGAATTTCAGGCCGCGAGAACCAATCCTTGCGGTAGGTCCAGCCGACCGCGTCGGCCATGGCCGGCAGCGCCCAATAGTTCGGCGAGTTCTTCGGCCATTGGGAATAGCCCACGACCGTCGCCGGGACGAAGTCGTCCATCGATATCTTCTCCTTGTCGAAGAAATCGTTGAGCTTGACGTACCACTTGTTCTCGGCGGCTCCGCCGATCCACTGGCTGTCGCCGATGATCAGGTCGCAGAGCTTGCCGTGAGAGTTGAGCTCGTTGAGGAAGCGATCGGCATAGCTCGTCCATGGGACGAACTCGTACTTCATCTCGATGCCGGATTGCTTGGTGAAGTCCTTGCCGAGCTCGACCAGCGCGTTGGCCGGATCCCATGCCGCCCAGCACAGCGTGAGCTGCTTGCTCTGGGCTGCGGCTTCGCCTCCGCCAAATATCCCCAGCAGCGCCGCCCCGAGGACCGCGGTTGCCGCCGAGCTTCTTAGCCAATTGAATGTCCGCATATCCGTTTCCTCTCTCGTTGAAGCATCTAACCCGCTCGGCGCTCCCTGCCGGAACGACGCCAAGACCCTGAGTTTGAGGAGCGATGGGTGGAGAACGAGACGGACCATGTCCGGAAAACGGGCCCGGAACGGCTTGGGCTCCTCCCACGCATCGGTTCGATGCGCGATGTTTAGTTTTTTTATAATGCTAAACGTATTACTAAATTTTTGAGGCCGTCAAGCCGGTTTCTCGCAGCCCTAACGAAAAGATTTGCGACGTCGGCGCGCGCAAGCGGCACGACCGCGATGCGGCAAAATGCTTGAAAATATGGTGCCGAACTTGATCGCCGATGTCGCCCGGCAGGAGCAATCCAGCCCATCCCAACAACAGGAGAGCCCGAAGGTTGGCCATGGCCACGTGTTTATCAAATTACTTTACTGAACGTTCAATGAAGCAAGCAATTCAGGGGCCCGAGCAGTCCCCTCGTCGTGAGAAATCTGACGATGGCCGCTTCCGTTCGGATTTGATCGCGTTCGTCGTGGTGGTGTGGGCACCCATCTGGGCCACAATAGCAATCGAAAGATCAACAAGGAACGACGAGTTTTGCTCGCGATTTGACCACTTTGATAGCGAGTGCAGGCGACGCTGCCTAAAGAAAGGCCCTGGCGGCCTCGCCATGCATCGATCGGAGCCGTGCGAGATCGATATCGACCGGTCGGCCATCGACGACACGCCAATGTCCGGCGACCATCACCCGGTCGGCGCTGTGGGCCCCGCACGAGCGGATCTCCAGCGCCCGAAAACCTCAGATCGTCGAGAAGGAACCGTCCCAGGACATCCGCGGAACCGCGGGTGCCCCAGCGCAGGGCGTCAAGATGCGTCACTGCTTCGGCGCCATAGCGAAGCTTCCCCATCAGCATCGCGTGCCGGACGGCTTCCATCATGTTGGAGCTGTCGTTCGAGGCGCTGCCGTCGACGCCGAGACCGACGGAGACCGCCGACGCCTCCAGCTCGACCGTCCGGCAGGTTCCGGACGCCAGCAGCATGTTCGAGGTCGGGCAATGACAGACGCTGACTCCGTGTCCGCCAAGCAGGCGCATCTCGTCCTCGTTGAAATGAACGCCGTGCGCGAGCCAGGTCCGGTTCGATAGCCAGCCGCAATCCTCGAGATATTCCACCGGCGTACAGCGGAATTGCTGCCGGCAGTAGTCGTTCTCGTCTTCGGTTTCCGCAAGATGCGTGTGCAGCCTGCGGTCATGCTTCGCGGCGAGCGCCGCGGTCTCGACCATCATCGGGCGTGTGACGTTGAACGGGGCGCAGGGCGCCAGGGCTAAGGTGGTAAACGAGCCGGGCTGCGGATCGTGATAGAGCGAGAGGACGCGCTCGCAATCCGCCAGCACGGTGTCGTGATCCTGCATCAGCCTGCGGTCGGCGATGCCGCCCTCCTCGAAACCGAGATCGATCGCGCCGCAAGTCAACGCTATCCTGATTCCGAGCGCGCGGGCCTCCTCGACCTCGATGTCAACAGCGTCGGGCATGTCGGCGGGAAATACGAAGAGATGATTCGTGGTCGTCGTACAGCCGGACATCAGCAGCTCGGCGAGCGCCACCCTGACCGCGAGGCGGAACGCGTCGCGGGTCAATTCGCGTCCCCAGATCGGGTAGAGCGTCTGCAGCCAGGGAAACAGCTTCTTGTTGATCGCGCGCGGATGCGTCCGCGTCAGCGTCTGGAAGAAGTGGTGGTGTGCATTGACCAGTCCGGGAATGATGACATGACGGCTGGCATCGAACACCAGATCGTAAGTCGACTGCGGGCCGGTCGCGCCGACCAGCTCCACGATCACGCCGTCGGAGACGATGAGCCCTCGCTCCGCGCCCTCGGCGAGGACAGCGATCGGATCCCGCAGCCACAGGCGTTGAGATGAGCTCATGCCGCGCGACCGACGTGGATCGAGCGCTCGAGCAGGTCGGCGCCGCGATAGGCGAGCACCGAGATCATGATGCTGAGCACGGCCCCGCTCCATACCATGCCGTAGTCGAGCGAGCCGCGCGAGACATCCATGAGGTTGCCGAGCCCCGTGCCGGTCAAGAGCCACTCCGCGATCATGACGCCGAGCAGCGCCCGCGGCGCCACCAGCTTCGCGGCCGCCGCGATGTAGCGGAACGAATACGGGATCGAGATGAACCTCAGCTTCTGGATCGGACCGCCGCCATAGACCTCGACGGTTTCAAGCGCTGCGCGCGGCACGACGGCAAATCCCTGGACCAGAAGGACGAAGGCCGGAAAGAACACCACCACCACGGCCATGAAGATGCAGGCCGAAATGGTCCTGCCCAGGAGCAGAAGTACGATCGGTGTGAGGGCGACCAGCGGCGTGCTCTGCAACACCATGGCCGCTGGCAGGATCACCTTGAGCAATCCCGGCATCACCACCGACAGTGCGGCGAGCAGAAACGCAATGCCGAGCCCGACGAACAGGCCGAGCAGCGCCATCGGGATGGTCTGCCCCACGGCATGCAGCAGCGCCGACCTCGCTTCATCGGATCCGTCGGCAAAGGTCAGGTAGGATACGACATCCCAGGGTCGCGGCGCGACGATCGGGCTGACGTCGGCCCATTTCAGCACGGCCCACCACAGCACGAACGGCAGCGCCACCGATGCAATCACCATAAGATAGCGTTTGAAGCCGGCCTCGCCGTCCTGGCCATGCAGTTCGTCCGGCATGCGGCCCGCCGCCACGGTGACCGGGATCGTCGCACCGACCATCGAAGACCCGAGCGAGAAAAGCCCATAACCGGTCAGCGCCAGGGCCGCTGCGGCCATGCTGATCCCCCAGAGCCTGTCGGCATCGGACTGACCGAGCGAGCCGAGCAGGAAGGTGCCGAGGCCCCAGCGCTCTCCGGAGCCGAACTCGCCGAGGATCGCGCCCAATACCGATAGCGACGCAGCCACCCTCAATCCCGCTAATACGCCCGGCATGGCGCTGCGCAGGCGGATAGAGCGCAGCAAAGTGATCTCTCCACCACCATTGGCCTTGATGGCGCGGATCGATGTCGCGGAGCCCCACCAGCATCGAGACCATCGTCGGGAAATAGATCATGGTCGCGGACAGCACGATCTGCGGCCAGCGGCCGTCGAGCAACAGCACGAGAAGCGGTCCGATCGCGATCGCCGGCACGGCGAACAGCGCGATGTTGACGCTACGGAACAGGCGCTCGACCGTCGGGAACAGGCAGAAGACCAGTGCGGCGACCGACGCAATCGACGTGCCGATCAGGAAGCCGAAGGTCGATGTCGCGGCCGTCGCCGCGACATGACCCCAGTACAGATCGGAATTGGCGCCGACGTCCGCGACCACCACGGAAAGCGGCGGGAAAATCCTCACGCCGCTGACCGGTACATGCCCCAGGGCCTCCCAGGCACGGCAACGCCAAGCGTGCAAAGGATCGTGATCCCTGCTTTGGCCGGAAGGTCGCTGGCGACACGCGGCATGGTCATCCCTCGGCCGCCAAGGTCAGATCTCGGCCAGAAGACTGGTGTCGAACATATCCTTCCGTCCGGTGATGCCGACGCTGCTCAGCGACTTCAGGTTCTGCTCGATCACCTCCTCCGTGATCGTGAACAACCCCTTCGGATGGTTCATGAGCGAGGGCTGCATCGCGTTGAAGAAGTTCTCTGCCCCCACCGTCGATCCCGTCCCCTTGAACCAGGTGTCATGGTAGAGCGGCGGGTATTTGAGGGGATCGGCGAAGTTTTCGGCCCATCCGCGACGGCTCGCCTGCAGGAATTTCAGCAGCTCCGGCCGCTTCGACGACAGCGTGTCGGTCGTCACCGTCACGAGGTCGATCAGAAGCGGCAAGCCATGATCGTCGAACAGGACCGGCCTGCCGC
>NZ_PSRR01000035.1 GCF_004296405.1 Bradyrhizobium sp. Leo170 | reverse complement strand
CGAACGGTGCGCTTCAAAGTCTTGGTGTCGTATCGCTCATAGATGATGGCGGCGGCTGCAACCAGGGCCGCGACCGCGAGCCCGATCAGCAGGCCGCCTCGAAATGTGCGCATCATTTATTTTCACCAGATGATGAGGGAAATAGGGCGTCAGGAAAGGAGGCAGAGACGGTTACAGTTCGGGCTTTTGCCGGACGATCACCTTGGTGCCGACGGGGACGCGATCGTAGAGGTCGGCGACATCAGCATTGACCAGCCGGAAGCAGCCGGAGGAGATGGCAGTGCCGATGGTATTGGGCTGGTTGGTGCCGTGGATGCGGTAGACGGTGGTGCCGAGATACATCGCGCGGGCGCCGAGCGGGTTGCCGGGGCCGCCGGCCATGAAGCGCGGCAGGTAGGGTTGGCGTGCGATCATTTCCGGCGGCGGCGTCCAGTCCGGCCATTCCGCCTTGCGGGTGATGTTCAGGAGCCCCTGCCACTGGAAGCCTTCGCGGCCGACGCCGATACCGTAACGGATGGCGCGGCCGTTACCCTGGACCAGATAGAGATGGCGCTCCTTGGTCGAAATGATGATGGTTCCCGGCGCTTCGTTGGTGCGGTAGTAGACCACCTGCTTGCGCCATTCCGGATCGAGCTCGACGTTATCGTCGGGGACCAGGCCTGGCTGATCGCCGACGTCGGGCGCCTGGGCCTGGCTTTGCGAGGCCGAAAGCATCAGGCCGCCTGCGGCAATGACCATCCAGATCAGGTGACGAAGTTTCGTCATACAAAGCTCTCCTCGTTGGCGCGGGGCCAAATGCATTGATGCTCCACCCAAATCAGGAAGCATCAAATCTCAGTGGCAGCTTGATGGCAAGTTTGGGGCAAAGGAGGTAGCTGGCTGGAATACCTGCGATTTCCGTTATGGTGCTGTAGCCGAGCCGTCTTATTTCGGTGCGATCCAAAGCCGCAGGCCGAACGAAATCAACGCCACGGTGCCGACGCCGCCGAGCCAAAGCGCGGCGAACCAGATCAGGCGCTTCGCGAGCGGGCGTGGATTCTCCTCGCGTGGCATCAGTGATACCCGCCCCCAGGCCGCACCTTGCCGCGAAATACCCAATACGCCCAACCCGTGTAGGCGAGGATCAGCGGAATCAGGATCGCAACGCCGACCAGCATGAAGATCTGGCTGTTGGGGGGCGAGGCCGCCTCCCAGATCGTGATGCTCTGCGGCACGATATAGGGATACATGCTGATGCCGAGGCCGGCATAGGACAGCAAGAATAACGCCAGCGTCAGGAAGAACGGCTGGTAGTCATATTTGTTCGCAAGACTGCGCAGCAGCAGCCCGGTGACGGCCGCCACCGCAAGCGGCACCGGCGCGGTCAGGATGATGTTCGGCCAAGTGAACCAGCGCTGGGTATATTGCACGCTGAGGAATGGGGTTGCGAGGCTGACGGCGACGATCGCGCCGAGCATCGCGAACAGCAATACCCAACTCAATTGATAGGCCTTCTCGCGCAGCGCGCCCTCCGTCTTCATCACCAGCCAGGTCGCGCCCAACAGCGCGTAACCCACCAACACCGATATTCCGGTCAGCACGCTGAACGGCGTCAGCCAGTCCCACCAGCCGCCGGCATATTGCCGACCCTCGACATGCACACCCTGCAGGATGGCGCCGAGCGCAACGCCCTGCGCCAGCGCCGCCACCAGCGATCCGCCGAAAAAGGCGACGTCCCAGCGGTTGCGTTCCCTTTGCGTGGTGCGCCAGCGGAATTCGAATGCGACCCCGCGGAAGATCAAGCCGACCAGCATCGCGATGACAGGCGTATAGAGCGCCGGCATCAGCACGGCATAGGCGAGCGGAAACGCCGCCATCAGCCCGCCGCCGCCGAGCACCAGCCAGGTCTCGTTGCCGTCCCAGACCGGCGCGACGCTGTTCATGATGACGTCGCGATCCGCCTTCCTTGGAAACAGCGGAAACAGGATGCCAAGGCCGAGATCGAAGCCGTCCATGACGATATAGACGAACACCGCGAAGGCGATGATGAAGGCCCAGACGATGGCAAGATCGATCATGACGCGCTCTCCGCTGCCGCGGCAGCGGCCGGCGTTATGCCGGCAGCGCGGGCGGGTACGTCGCGCGGCGGCCCCGCTTCGCCCGGGTGTGGCGGCGCCGCCATCAGCCGGAGCAGATAGATCACGCCCGCCGTGAACACCGCGAAGTAGACGATGACGAAAGCGAGCAGCGAAGAGCCGACCGCAGGCGCAGCGAGCGGGGAAGCCGAATCGGCCGTCCGCAGCAGGCCGTAGACCGTGAATGGCTGCCGCCCGGTCTCGGTGGTGATCCAGCCCGCCAGCACCGCGATGAAGCCCGCCGGCCCCATCAGCATTGCGAAGCTGTGCAGGAAGCGCGAGGAATAGAGCTGACCGCGCCAGCGCATCCATGCGCTCAACAGGCCGAGCCCCATCATCAGAAAGCCGAGCCCGACCATGATGCGGAACGACCAGAAGGTGATCGGTACCGGCGGCCAGTTTTCGCGCGGCACGGTATCGAGGCCGGCCATCGGCGCGGTCGGCGAATGCTTCAGGATCACCGATCCGAGCTTGGGGATCTCGACGGCGAAGTCGATCCGGCCGGCCGTCTGGTTGGGCCATCCGAACAGAATAAGCGGCGCGCCGTCCTTGTGGCTCTGGTAGTGGCCTTCCATCGCCATGATCTTCACGGGCTGATGCTCCAGCGTGTTCAGCCCGTGCTGGTCCCCGGCCAGAATCTGGATTGGCGCCACGAAAGTCGCCATCCACATCGCCATCGAGAACATCACGCGCGGGCCGGCGAGATGCTGGTCACGCAGCAGATGGTAGGCGCCGACCGCGCCGACCACGAGCGCGGTGGTCAGATACGCCGCGAGCACCATGTGCACGAGGCGATATGGAAAAGACGGGTTGAAGACCACCTTGAGCCAGTCGGCGGCCACGAACTGGCCGCTCGCATTGACGGCGTAGCCGGTCGGCGTCTGCATCCAGGAATTGGACGAGAGGATCCAGAATGCCGAGATCAGTGTGCCGATCGCGACCATCAAGGTTGCGAGAAAGTGCAGCCGGGGACCGACGCGGTTCAACCCAAACAGCATCACCCCGAGGAAGCCTGCTTCAAGGAAAAACGCGGTCAGGACCTCATAGGCCATCAGCGGTCCGATGACGGGCCCGGTCTTGTCGGAGAAGGCCGACCAGTTGGTGCCAAACTGGTAGGACATCACGATGCCCGACACCACGCCCATGCCGAATGCGACCGCGAAGATCTTCAGCCAGTAGTGAAACAGGTTGATGAAGACCTCGCGCCCGGTCCAGAGCCAGAGCGCTTCGAGCACCGCAAGGTAGCTGGCGAGCCCGATCGAGAAGGCCGGGAATATGATGTGAAACGACATCGTGAAAGCAAACTGCGCCCGGGCGAGCGCAACCGCATCCCAGCCTTCGAACATGACGCGCTATCCATCGTAAATTACGACATGAGGTTATCACGCGTCCGATCGTAGTGAAAACATGTCAATATGACCAAGGCAGAGCGAGCGACCCCGGCGCGGACCTTGGCACGCCGGGTTTGACGATAGTACTTTGGTCCTCGCAAAAGCGCTCAACTGTTGACGTTGAGCAGCCGGGCGATGGTGCGGTCAATCTGCTCGTACTGTCCCTCGCCGTCGTGATGGAATACGATATTTCCATTCTGGTCGATGATGTATTGCGCGGGCCAATACTGGTTGCGGTAGGCATTCCAGGTCTGCGACTCATTGTCCTGTGCCACCGGATAGGTGATGCCGTGGCGTTTCAGCGCCGCCTGGACGTTGGAAGCCGAGCGTTCGAACGGAAATTCCGGCGTATGGACGCCAATCACGACGAGGCCTTGATTCCTGTACTTGGCGTCGAGCGCGACGACATGGGGAAGCGTGTTGACGCAGTTTACGCAGCCATAGGTCCAGAAATCGACCAGCACCACCTTGCCGCGCAGGTCGGCGATGTTGAGCGGCTGCGAATTGAACCATTTGCTGATGCCGACAAAATTCGGCGCGTTCTGTTGCGTCGCCGCGACCCTCAACGCGGGCTCCTGCGCGCGGGCGATATGAGGAGCGGTGATGCCGGTCAGGCAAACAGCGCCGACCAGGGCGGATACAAGTGAGCGCATGATCATTTCCATTTCCTCCTGATGTCAAAGGCCGATCTGGCCGTTGGGATAGAAGCTGGTCAGCCACGCCACGATCAGCGTGTCATATTGAAAGTAGGAGAGGGCCGCGAAGGCGATGATGACGACGCCAAAGCCCTGCTGCAGTCGCGGCGCGATTCGCGCGATGCTGCGGACGCGAGTCGTGACGGCCTGACCGCCGTAGGCGATAGCGAGCATTGGAATCGCCGCTCCGGTGGCGTAGACGACGAGCTGCAGACTTGCCCAGCCGGTATCTTTCGATGTCGCCACGAGGGTCAGGATCGAGCCCAGCACGGGCCCGGCGCAGGGCGTCCATACCAGCCCCAGCGTGGTGCCGAGCACGAAGCCGCCGATCAGCTTTGCGATGGCGTTGCGTTGCCCGGCGAACCGCCCGCGGCAAGACCGGCAATTCGGACCGTCAGCCATTCGAACGGCGCTGGCCAGATCATCAACAGCCCAAAGCCGAGCAAGAGGATCGCGGCGCCGGTTCGCAACACGTTGGGATCGAAATCGAAGGCGCGCGTGATCGCGCCCAGCAGCAACGCCACCATCGAGAATGACATCACAAAGCCGAGCGCGATCATCGCCGGCCGCGCCTTGCTGGTCTGGCCCACCGATGCCCCAAGCAGGATCGGCAGCATCGGCAGGGTGCAAGGCGCCGCGACGGTGACAACACCTGCGAGCAGCGCGAGAACAAGATTCAGCATCAGAACCGCCCATCGCCAACCGGCCACGCCCAATGCCTGCGCCGGCAGTGTGATGTTCTTCGCGACGACGAGATCAGCCGTTACGTCTGCCTCATTCGCGCGAGGTCACGTCTGTGTGAGACCTCCATGCCGATTGTACGGACCGCAAAGCAAAGCGACCCGGCTGGGGGGCATCCCGGCCGGGTCGTTGGAGGTAGTCCTTGGGAGGTTAGAACTTGAAGACGTAAAAACTCGCTACCTGATCTCGCAGACTTCTGCGGCGCTCTTGGTGCTGCAATCGATCACTTGCTCGCGCACCGGCGTCACACCGGCATCGCGCTGCGCGCGCGGGGCCACACTCTGACTCGATAGTGTTGCAAGCATAGCCACTGCGCCGAGCGGGATGATGAAGAAGCGGAAGGACGGCTTCAGCATGTCGTTCTCCTGTTCGGCGTTGGCGTTGCGTTCGATGGTTAACGTATAGAGACTGAGCTTTTCCAGGTGATGTCGTCGATTGTTTCAATTGTTTCGTCGCCGCTTTCTGGCTTCGAAAACAATCCCTACAATTTCTCACCCTCCATACGACTTCCCCGATCGCTGTTTCACGCTGCGAGGCTTTCCACGCCGGCGCACCTCAGCAACTCGGCCAACTGCTTGCGGGCATAGAACATGCGGGTCTTCACGGTGCTCTGGGGAATGCCGATGATCTCGCCGGCCTCTTCCACCGACTTCTCGTGATAATAGACGAGGTTGATGATCTCGCGGTGCGCCGGCGACAGCTTCGCGACGCAGGCGCGCAGGATCTCGCTCGTGGTGGCGCGATCGAGCGCGGCTTCCGGCGTATCGGCGTCGTCGACGATGTCGAGCACTTCTTCCTGTTCGATGTCCTCGTGCCGGCGCTGGCGCAGCGCGGTCAACGCCTTGAAGCGGGCGATCGACAACAGCCACGTGGAAACCTGCGAGCGGCCTTCGAACTGGTCGGCGGTGCGCCAGACGTCCAGGAACACCTGGCTCACGAGATCTTCCGCCACCGTGGTGTCGCGGACCATGCGGAGGACGAAACGGTAGACCCGGACGTTGTGACGGGAATAGAGCACGTGCATGGCCGTGCGGTCGCCTATGGCGATCTTGCCGAGCAGCATTTCGTCGGATGTCTGGCGTGCAGCGGCGATATGATCGTTGGCTGCAGCGTTGATGGCGACGACGTTCGACATGACAGGCTCCCAGTTCGCCTTGGCGGCTTTCGTTGGGAGAATTGTTAATGAGCCACGGTTTCGGGATGTCTGCGCGAAAAGCGGAAAATGGTTTCATCCGTAGGAGAATTGTTTCGTCGGGGCGTGGGCGACGAAACATTCGGGGCAAAAATGCCAGTAATTTCAATGCGCGGAAAATTGCCGGGAAGTTGCGGACCGGGCGGAACCGAACGGCGCCTGACGCGTTTTCGCGCGCCCCCGTCATTGGGCAGGGGCGAAGATCAGGCCTTTTCGCCGCTTGGTGAGAACAGATAGCCGCCGCCGCGGATGGTGCGGATGACCGCGGGCTTGGTCGGATCGATCTCGATCTTGCGGCGGATGCGCATGATCCGGAGGTCGACGGCGCGGTCGAAGGCCTCGGCGTCGCGCGCATTGGCCAGTTCGAGCAGCCGCTCGCGCGACAGCACCCGTTTCGGATTGGCCGCAAACACCTTCAGCAGCCCGAATTCGGATGCGGTCAGCGGATGCTCGTTGCCCTCGTCGTCGCGCAGCGCCTGCGCCTGCAGATCAAGCCATTTGGTGCCGAAGCGGACCAATTGTTCCTTCTCGGTCTTGGCGGCCGTCGTCTCGGGCGCGGCCGCTTTGGCCGGCGTGCTCCGCCGCAGGACCGAGCGGATCCGCGCCATCAATTCGCGCAGCTCGCAGGGTTTTGCCACGTAATCGTCGGCCCCGAGCTCAAGCCCGACCACGCGGTCGATCGGGCTCGCGGTCGCCGTCAGCATGATGACCGGCACGTTCATCCGGCTCTTGAGATCGCGGATGATCGACAGCCCGTCTTCCTCGGGCATGTTGAGGTCGAGCACCACGAGGTCGGGATGGTTGGTCTCGATCACGCTGCGCAGGCTCTTTCCGCCATCGCACAACGTCACGCCAAAGCCATGCATCTTCAGATAATCACCGACCATCTCGCGGGCCGGTGCCTCGTCATCAACAATGATGATGTGCGGGCTCTGGGTCATGATGTCTCTGCTGTGGCCGGCAATGTAACCGTAAAGATCGAGCCCTGTCCGGGGCCGGGGCTCTGCGCAGTTACATGGCCGCCATGCATGTCGATAATGCGTTTGACGATCGAAAGTCCAAGCCCGGTCGAGCTCTCGCCTGCGGTCGGCTTGGCCGACAGCCGCTGGAACCGGCCGAACAGGCGCCCCAAATCCTCCGGCGAGAGGCCGGCACCCTCGTCGGCGATCCGGATCACCGTGTTGTCGCCCTCATGGGTGACGACCACCCTGATCTTGCCGCCGATTGGTGAGTATTTGATGGCATTGCTGACCAGATTGTCGATCGCCTCGCGAATGCGGTCGGCATCGCACATGGTCACGAAATTCGGCGGTGCGGAGACCGAGATGCTCTGCTGCTTGTTGACCGCCAGCGGCAGGTTCGCTTCGGCGACCTCGTTGATAAGAGCCGCGACATCGACCGGTTCACGGCGGATGGTGATGTCGAAGGCGTCGGCCATCGCGTCCGAGATCAGATGATCGACCATCGATGTCAGGCGCTTGGTGGCATCCCTGATGTGCTCGACCTGGGTCGCGACCGCTTCCCTTGGCGAGCCGGCGCCGATCAATTCGGTGAGCATCTCGGTGCGGCCGAGGATCACGCCGAGCGGGTTCTTGAGGTCATGTGCAACCGTGCCCAGGATCTCGTTCTTGAAGCCGTTGGCACGCTGCAGCCTCAGCCATTGCGCCGAAAGCCGGCGGTTGGCCTGCATCAGCGCGCGGGTGCGCTGGGCGACGCGGTCCTCGAGCTGCGTGTTGGCCTCATGAAGCTGCTGGTAGAGGATCACGTTGTCGAACGCGATCGAGAGGCGGCTACTGAAGATCTCGACCAGCGCGCGGTCGGTGTCGGAGAGCTGGCGCTCCGCCTGCAGGAGCACCACGACTTCGCGGCCGCTGCCGGTGCGCAAATAGAGCACGCTGCGGTGGTCGGCGAATTCGTTCTTGCGACGCTGGAAGGCGGCTTCCACCATCTCGCGCAGATCAGGGTCGAGCGATTTCGAGCTGGTGGTGCCGATGAAACGGCTGTAGCAGCCGGAGCCCGCCAGCACCGACAATTCGCTGCCGGCGCCGTCATCGCGCAGCACCAGGATGCCGGCGCATTCGACATTGAGCAGCGAGGCGAGCTGGGTCAGCACGCCCTCGGCGAGCCGCTGCATCGATTTGAAGTCGTAGAGTGTGGAGGCGGCGTCGATGATGATCTCGAGCCCGCGCCTGGTCTGCACCATGCGCTCGAGCTGCTGGTAGCTGCGCAGCGCTGCCGTCAACGAGGTGAACAGCTTGTCGGCCGTGAGCTCGGTCTTGGCCTTGTAGTCGTTGATGTCGTACTGGACGATCACCCGCCGCTCCGGCGCCTGGCCCGGCTGTCCGGTGCGCAGGATGATGCGGACGGTCTCGTTCTTGATCTCGTTGCGGATATATTCGACGAGTTCGAGCCCTGCGACGTCGGTCTCCATGATGACGTCGAGCAGGACGGCGGCGATGTCCGGATGCTCCCGCATCAGCTTGCGACCTTCCGCCGCAGAATAGGCCGACAGGATCTCCAGCGTGGCCCCGTTCAGGCTGTAGTCGGACAGCGCGAAGCGGGTGCCTTCATGCACCGCAGCATCGTCGTCGATGACTGCTACCTTCCATTTTCGCGCGGACGAATCCTCCGGTGTGACCCCGGTGTCGTCGATCAGGTGGAGGACATCGTCCTGTTCGGCCATTGAGCAGTTCCGTCATTGGCTTGGTCCGCGATCGTGGGCTGACCCGTTGGCTGACCCGTTGGCTGACCCTTGGCGATTCTCGGCATGATAATGCGAAAAGTGGTGCCTTGTCCCGGCCTTGACTCCAGCACCATGCGGCCGCCGAGCTGTTGGGTGACAAGATTATAGACAATATGCAAGCCCAGGCCGGTGCCGCCTTCATTGCGCCGGGTGGTGAAGAATGGATCGAACGCCTGGCGCTGCACGTCCGGCGTCATGCCGGCGCCGTTGTCGGCGAAGATGATCTCGATGTCGTCGCTGCCGCGGGCCCGCGCTGAAATCGTGATCGTCCCCGATCGCCGGTCGGCGAAGGCATGATTGACGGCGTTAAGGAAAAGATTGGTTAAAATTTGTCCGTAGGAGCCGGGATAGCCGTCGATCATCAGGCCTTCCGGCACGTCGACGGTCAGGGCGATCGCGGCTTTCTTCAGCACCGGCCGCAGGCTGGCGACGATCTGGTCGGTCGCTTCGCTCAAGGAAAACTGGCGGCGCTCGGCATGCGAGCGATCGACCGCCACCTGCTTGAACGACTGGATCAGTTCGCCCGCACGCTGCAGGTTGGCGACGAGCTGCTGCGCGGCATCGCGCGAGCTCTTCACGAATTCGTCGAGCTTGGAGCGGCGCAACTGTTCTGATTTCAGCTCGTGCTCGAATATCTCGGTGCGGCGCGCAAAGCTCGAGGCCACCGTCAGGCTGATGCCGATCGGATTGTTCACCTCATGGGCGACGCCGGCAACCAGGCCGCCGAGCGCCGCCAGCCGCTCCGCATCGATCAGGTTCTGTTGGGCCGTATTGAGTTCGAGCAGCGCGCTCTCGGCCCGTTCCTTGGCGGCGCGCAATTCGTCTTCGGCCTGGCGCTTGGCGATCGCATTCTCGCGGAACACTTCCACCGCGCGCGCCATCGCGCCGACCTCGTCCTTGGCATCGGTGCCCAGCACGCGGCGATCGTAATTGCCCGACGTGATGGCGTGCATCGAGGCCATGATCTGCTGCAGCGGCAGGCGGATCGAGAGCGCGATCAGGACGCCCGCGGAAACGATGATGCCGAGGAAGATCACCGCGATCGAGAGCACACGGCGCGAAATGTCCGACAGCGTCCGGTCGAAGGTTTCCTGCGCCTTCTGCTCGCGCTGGCGCATGTTGATCGAGAGATCGTCGATGACGCCGATGGCGTCGGCCTGGCTCGCGTCGATGGTATTGCGCAATAGCTCGGTGCGGCTGGCGAGCTGCTCGGTCAATTTTCCCAATCCCTCGCGCAACGCTTCGGTCCGCTTGTTCAGCCGCGCCAGCGCCAGGCGCTGCAGGTCGTTGTCGGCGAGGTCGATCATGACCGGGATCGTCTTCTCGATCGTCTCGGTGTTGCGGCGGGCCTCTTCGGCGGATGTGCTCGAGAGCGACAGATAATAGGCGTTCGCCGCCACCAGCATCGCGGTGAAGGCCTCGCGGGATTTGCCGAGCGATGGCCAGATCAGCGCGTCGCGATGGCCGGTGGCGCCCTCGATGATGGAGTAAAGACCGGCCATGTCCTTGGCCGGCCCGAGCACCTGCTCCTCATAGGTCTTGGTGATCTTTGCCTGCACGGCGCGCAGTTCGCCGAAGCCGTCCAGGAAGCGGCTGGTGACGCGCTCGAGCTGCTCCACCGATCCTGACAGCATCGGGTCGGTGGCGGCGCGCGTGGTCAGCGTGCCGAGCACGGCTTCGCGGAGCAGCAGGATCTCGGCGAACAGCTCGGGGCTCGGCTGGTTGATGTAGCGGTGGATCAGGTTCTGCAGCCGGCTGGTCTCGGTTTCGAGCTTGGCCAGGATCTTGTCGGATTCCCGGACCTGCCGGACGTCCTCCCAGGCCGAGCGCAGCACGGTGGCGCCGTTCCAGATCAATGCCGCCAGCACCACCACGACCGCCGAGTTCAACAGCGCGATCGACAGGATGCGCCAGCGGATCGGCACCGCCCGCAGCATCTGGACGATGTGCACGCGGCCGCGCGCGGCGAGGCTCGCCTGCCGTCCCACTGCTCCATCCTGTCCGGGCGCTGCCAAGCTTGCTTCACTCCACCTTGCGGATGCGCTCGATCAATGACGCGATCGCGGGGTCGCGCTGCGCTTTGGCGTAGAGCCCTGCCATCGCCGCCTCGAGCGGCCTGCGGTCGAAATCGCTGACGATCTTCACGCCTGCGGCTTCGGCCCGCTGGCGCGAGCGCTCGTCGAGGTCCTTCCACTTCTCGCGCATGAAGGTGCTGGAGCGCTTCGCAGCCTCGCGGAAAAGCGCCTGGTCTTCGACCGACAGGCTCGCCCACGCCTTTTGCGACATCACCAGCACTTCCGGGCTCATCGTATGTTCGGTCAGCGTATAGAAGCCTGCGAACTTGTAGTGATCGGCGGTGATGAAAGACGGCCAGTTGTTCTCGGCGCCGTCGATCAATCCAGTGGCAAGGCCGGTCTTGACCTGCCCGTAGGGCAGCTCGACCGGTTCGGCGCCGAGCGCGCGGATCATGTCCGACATCTGCTGCGACTGCTGGACCCGAATCCGCAGGCCCTTGAGGTCGTCGAGCGAACGGATCGGACGGGCGCTGTTGTAGATCGAGCGCGCGCCCGAATCATAGAAGGCCAAGCCGACGAATCCGTAGGCCTCGAATGAGTTGAGGATCTCGTTGCCGATGGGGCCATCCAGCACCTTCTGCAAATGTTCAACCGAGCGGAACAGGAAGGGCATCGCCAGCACGTTGGCCGCGGGCACCATGGCGCCGATCAGCGCCACATTGGTGCGGTTGATGTCGATCGCACCCGCCCGCGTCTGCTCCAGCGTTTCTTTTTCCTCGCCAAGCTGCCGTGAGTGAAACACCCGCACATGATGACGGCCACCGCTTCGCTCCTCCACCAGGCTGCCCATGTAACGCAGCGCCTGGACGGTCGGATAGTCCTCGCTCTGGGTATCGGAAGCCCGAAACTCGCGCGCAGCCGCACCCGTTGCGGCCGCCGTCAGCAGCAGCGCGACAACAAGCTTCATGATCCGCGAAAGGCCGGCGCGGCGGTACACAGGCTACAAATCCCCTTGTGATATGGTCTGTGGCAGGAAGAAAAGGTTCAATACTTTTTAGCAGAAGCCGGAAAGATAGCTATCCGACGATCTACGGTTAATCGGCCATTCCGACGTTTTGCCGGATTGCAACCGTAACGACGCAGCCTTAATCAGGGGCAAAAGTGATTTTGATTTTGCTTCTCAAGCGCGAAAGCCTGGATTGGCGCACCGTGACATCGTTTATGAGATTCCTATACCCAGCGGCGCTTGCGGCCACTCTGCTCGGATCTCCCGCGCATGCCGCGACCGAGATCATGTGGTGGCACGCGATGTCGGGAGAACTCGGCAAGCAGGTCGAGAAGCTCGCTGCCGATTTTAACGCGTCCCAGTCCGACTACCGGATCGTGCCGAGCTACAAGGGCAACTACACCGAAACGGTCACGGCGGCGATCTTCGCTTTCCGCTCGCGCAGCCAGCCCGCTATCGTCCAGGTCAACGAGATCGCCACCGCCACCATGATGGCGGCTCGCGGCGCGATCTATCCGGTGTTCGAGCTGATGCGCGACCAGTCCGAGCCGTTCCTGCCGTCGGCCTACCTGCCGACCGTGACCAGCTACTACGCCGACCTCAGCGGCAATCTGCTGTCGTTTCCGTTCAACGCCTCGACGCCGATCCTCTATTACAACAAGGATCTGTTTCGCGCCGCCGGCCTCGACCCGGAGGTGGCGCCCAAGACCTGGCCCGAACTCGGCGCGGCGGCAAAGCGGTTGCGCGCGGCCGGTGCTCCTTGCGGATTCACCACGTCGTGGCCATCCTGGATCAATGTCGAGAATTTTTCAGCCTTTCACAATGTGCCGATCGCGACCAAGGCCAACGGTTTCGGCGGGCTCGATGCGGAGCTCATCTTCAACAATCCGCTGATGGTGAAGCACATCGCCCAGCTCGTGGAATGGCAAGCCACCAAGGTGTTCGACTATAGCGGTCGCGGGCAGGCGGCCGAGCCGCGCTTCCAGAAGGGCGAATGCGGCATTTTCATCGGCTCGTCCGGCACCAGCGCCGATATCAAGGCCAACTCGAAATTCGAGGTCGGCTACGGCATGCTGCCCTATTGGCCGGACGTCACCGGCGCGCCGCAGAACAGCATCATCGGCGGCGCCACGCTATGGGTGCTGCGCGATCGCCCGCGGGCCGAATATGCAGGCGTTGCGAAGTTCTTCGCCTATTTGTCGAAGCCGGAGGTGCAGGCCGCCTGGCACCAGGCAACCGGCTATCTGCCGATCACCCGCGCAGCTTACGAGCTCACGCGCTCGCAGGGTTTCTACGACCACAACCCCGGCGCGGCGATCGGGATCGAGCAATTGACGCTGAAGCCGCCGACCGAGAACTCGAAAGGTATCCGGCTCGGCTCCTTCGTGCTGATCCGCGGTGTCATCGATGAGGAGCTCGAGCAGGCCTTTTCCGGCAAGCAGTCGCCGCAGGCCGCGCTCGATTTGGCCGTCGAACGCGGTAACCGGCTGCTGCGCCAGTTCGAGCGCGCCAATCCGGACAGGTAGAAATTGGTCTCGCCAACCGTCATTGCGAGCGAAGCGAAGCAATCCATTTCTCCGCGCGGGTCGAAATGGATTGCTTCGTCGCATCGCTCCTCGCAATGACGTCGTGGCGCAAATTCATGACGCGGTCATTACCCGCCTTCACCGACTACGAAGCCTTTCGCACCTGGCGTGCTGACCCATCGCGCTGGCTGCCGGTCGCGATCGATATCGCCCGCAGCCACGGATTTGCCTCCACGTCGCCTCACGTCTTCACAACCGGCACCAACCTCGTCGTTGGACTCGGTGATGATCTCATCCTGAAGATATTCCCGCCGGTGCTGCGGGCGCAGTTCGTATCCGAGCGCGGGTCGCTCGCGCAGCTTTGCGGGCGGGTCAAGATTCCGATTCCGGAGATCATCGCCGAAGGCGAGCGCGACCGGTGGCCCTATCTGATCATCACGCGCGTGTCGGGTGTCCTGGGTGCGGAGCTGTGGCCCTCGCTACCCGAACCCGACAAGGAACGCGTGCTCGCCGAGATCGGCGAGACCATTGCCGATGTTCAGCGCGTGCCGCCGGGCCCGCTGCTTGAAATCGAGCCGCGCTGGGACGTGTTCATGCAGAGCCAGATGGAAGGCTGTCGTGCCAGGCACGAGCGGCTGGGGCTGGCGCGAAAATTCCTCGACGGGCTCGATGATCTCTTGCGCGACGCCGCCGAGCTGATCCCGATGCACGAACCGCCGGTCATCCTCACCGGCGAATACATCCCGCAAAACTTCATGCTGACGCAGCGTAACGGCCGCTGGCACCTTTGCGGATTGATCGATTTCGGCGATGTGCTGGCAGGATGGCGCGACTACGACCTGCTCGGCCCCGGCGCATTCATGGCCGCGGGCCGGCCGCGCCGCGTGCTGAGCCTGCTCGAAGGCTTCGGATATTCCCGCAGCGACATCGATTTCGCGCTGAAGCGGCGGCTGATGGCCTTGATGCTGTTGCACCGCGCGAGCGACCTGAACCGGCACATCTGCATCGACGGCTGGCAAGCGAAGGCTGACGATCTCCTGGAACTGCAAGAGCTGATTTGGGCCACATAAATGGCTCGCCTAACAAACGGGCGTTCAAAATTAACAGCTTAATCAGTGAGCAAATATGCCGATTTGTATGCAATAGGGTGACGATCGATCGCAGCGTTTGAACTTGCCGTTCTTGATATTCGAAAGTTAAATCAACGACTTGGGCGTACGCTAACGTTCCATTAAGGCTTGGCACAAACCTTGCGAACCTGTTCCACGCCATTTCCCAGGGGCGTTGGAGCATCACCCATGAAACGTCGCGATTTCCTGAAGTCCGCGTCCGGATTAGCCGCTAGCGCGATGGTGCCTGCGCCCGCGATCTGGTCGCCGGCCAAGGCCGATGCGCGCTCGGAGACGCTATTGATCGTTTCCGAGGGCGGCCCGAACAATCTCGACATCCATGGCGTCGGCACCAATGTGCCCGGCTATGAAGTGTCCTGGAATTGCTACGACCGCCTGATCGCCCACGAGATGAAGAGCGGCCCGGGCGGCGTGCCCTATTACGACCGCGACAGGTTCAAGGGTGAACTGGCCGACGACATGAATGTCGGCGACATGTCCGTCACCTTCAAATTGAAGAAGAACGCCAAATTCCACGACGGCGCGCCAGTGACGGCGAAGGACGTCAAATGGTCGCTCGATCGCGCGGTCAGCGTCGGCGGCTTCCCGACCTTCCAGATGAGTGCGGGCTCGCTGACCAAGCCCGAGCAGTTCGTCATCGTCGACGATTCCACGGTGCGGGTCGATTTCGCCACCAAGGACCGGCTGACGATCCCCGATCTCGCCGTCATCGTGCCCTGCGTCGTCAACTCCGAATTGGTGAAGAAGAACGCCTCTGAAAAAGATCCTTGGGGCCTCGAATACACCAAGCAGCAGACCGCGGGCTCCGGCGCCTACAAGGTGACGAAATGGACCGCCGGCACCGAAGTGATCATGGAGCGCAACGACGCCTGGGTCGGCGGACCCATGCCGAAGATCAAGCGCGTGATCTGGCGCATGGTGCCGCAGGCCGGCAACCGCCGCGCGCTGCTGGAGCGCGGCGACGCCGACATCTCCTATGAGCTGCCGTTCAAGGATTTCCAGGAGATGAAGGCGAACGGCAAGCTCGACGTGGTGTCGCTGCCGTTCTCCAACGGCATCCAGTATATCGGCATGAACGTGACCAAGCCGCCGTTCGATAATCTGAAGGTGCGGCAGGCCGTGGCCTACGCGATTCCCTATCAGAAGATCATGGACGCGGTGCTGTTCGGGCTTGCCAACCCGATGTTCGGCGCGCCCAAGGACAAGCCGACCGAGGTCGCCTGGCCGCAGCCGCACAAATATTTCACCGACATCGAGAAGGCCAAGGCGTTGCTGGCGGAGGCCGGCTATCCCAACGGCTTCGAGACCACGATCTCCTTCGATCTGAATTTTGCGGGCGTCAACGAACCGCTCTGCGTGCTGGTGCAGGAAAGCCTGGCGCAGATCGGCATCAAGACCACCATCAACAAGGTGCCCGGCGCCAACTGGCGCACCGAGCTGAACAAGAAGGAGATGCCGCTGTTCACCAATGTGTTCTCGGGCTGGCTCGATTATCCCGAGTACTTCTTCTACTGGTGCTATCACGGCAACAATTCCGTGTTCAACACCATGAGCTACAAGTCGCCGGAGATGGACAGGTTCATCGACGGCGCCCGCAAGGCTGCCGCGATCGGCGACACCGCGGCCTACGACACCGACGTCAAGGGTTTCGTCGATCTCGCCTTCGCGGAAGTGCCGCGCATTCCGCTGTATCAGCCCTTCGTCAACGTGGCGATGCAGAAGAATATCTCCGGCTATCAGTACTGGTTCCACCGCCGCCTCGACTATCGCGCGATGGCGAAGGGGTAGCGAACGAGCAGGGAGGGCGCGCCATGCTCACGATGATCGGCAAGCGGCTGATGTTTGCGATCCCGAGCCTGATCGGGGTCGTCATCGTCACCTTCCTGCTGACCCGCGCGCTGCCGGGCGATCCGGCCGCCTATTTCGCCGGGCCTGCCGCCACCAAAGAAGCGGTCGAACAGATCCGCAAGAAGCTCGGCCTGGACCGGCCGCTGATCGAGCAGTTCTTCCGCTACACCAATGATCTCGCCCATGGCGATTTCGGCAATTCGCTCACCACGGGACAGCCGGTGGCGGCCGAATTGCGCAACCGCCTGCCGGCTTCCGCCGAACTGACGCTGCTCGGCCTGCTGGTGTCGATCGCAATCGCAATCCCGCTCGGCGTGCTCGCCGCAACGCGGCCCGGCTCGTGGATCGACCATCTCTGTCGCGTCACGACCACCGCCGGCGTATCGCTGCCGGTGTTCTTTACTGGGCTGGTGCTGGTCTACATCTTCTATTTCCAGCTCGGCTGGTCGCCGGCGCCGTTGGGGCGGCTCGATGTGTTCTATAGCGCGCCGCCGACCGTGACCGGCTTCTATCTGATCGACACTTTGATCGCGCGCGATTTCGAGGCATTCCGTTCCGCGCTCAGCCAGCTCATCCTGCCGGCGACGACGCTTGCGATCTTCTCGCTGGCGCCGATCGCGCGCATGACCCGGGCTTCGATGCTGGCCGTGCTGTCCTCCGACTTCGTTCGCACTGCGCGTGCCAGCGGCCTGTCGCCGGGGACGGTGATCGTCACCTACGCGTTCCGCAACGCGATGCTGCCGGTCATCACGACGCTCAGCATGGTGTTCTCGTTCCTGCTGGGCGCCAATGTGCTGGTTGAAAAAGTGTTCGCCTGGCCTGGCATCGGCTCCTATGCGGTGGAAGCGCTGATCTCGTCGGATTTCGCGCCGGTGCAAGGCTTCGTGCTGACCATGGCGGTCATGTATGTGCTGCTCAATCTGGTGATCGACATCCTCTATGGCGTGATCGATCCACGCGTACGACTGGAAGGGTGAGGGGTGAAGCATGAGCACCGTTGCGCCTGTCGTTGAACCCGTCGCTCCGGCGCCGACCTCGGGGCTGTCAGCCGTCTTCGAGCACACGCGCTATGTGCTCGGCGAGAACAAGGTCACCGCCTTCGCCTTCGGGCTGCTGGTCGTGATCGTGTTCGCGGCGCTGTTCGGCCCCTATGTCGTGCCCTACGACCCGCTCGCGAGCGATACCGCCGCAGCGCTGAAGCCACCGTCGGCGGCGCACTGGTTCGGCACCGATCAATTGGGGCGCGATATCTTCAGCCGGGTCATCGTGGCCACTCGGCTCGATACCTTCATTGCAGTTGCGTCCGTAGTGCTGGTGTTCCTGATGGGCGGGCTCGCCGGCATTGCGGCCGGCTATTTCGGCGGCTGGACCGACCGCATCGTCGGCCGCATCGCCGACACCATCATGGCGTTTCCGCTGTTCGTGCTGGCGATGGGCATCGTCGCGGCGCTCGGCAACACCGTGCAGAACATCATCATCGCCACCGCAATCGTGAATTTCCCCCTTTACGCGCGCGTCGCCCGTGCCGAGGCCAATGTCCGCCGCAATGCCGGCTTCGTCCAGGCGGCGCGGCTCTCCGGCAATGGTGAGTACCGCATCCTGCTGGTGCACATCCTGCCCAACATCATGCCGATCATGATCGTGCAGATGTCGCTCACCATGGGCTACGCCATCCTGAACGCTGCCGGCCTCTCCTTCATCGGCCTCGGCGTCCGCCCGCCGACCGCCGAATGGGGCATCATGGTCGCCGAAGGCGCGGGCTTCATGGTGTCGGGCGAATGGTGGATCGCGCTGTTCCCCGGCCTTGCTCTGATGATCGCCGTGTTCTGCTTCAATCTGCTCGGCGACGGATTGCGCGACATCGTCGACCCGCAGCGGAGAACGTGATGGGCTCGCTCTTTCAGCCGATCGTCATTGCCGGGCTTGACCCGGCAATCCATCGTGCGAAGCGCATTCTTGATTTCTTGATGGATGCGCGGGTCAAGCCCGCGCATGACGATTTGAGAATGGGGCGCCCGTCATGACCGCGCAGCCGCTGCTCGACGTCAGGGACCTCACCGTCGAATTCACCACGCGGCGTGGCATCGTCAAGGCGGTGCAGCACGTCAATATTTCCGTGGCAAAAGGCGAGACCGTCGGCATCGTCGGCGAGTCCGGTTCGGGCAAGTCGGTGACGTCTTACGCCGTGATGCGCATCCTCGATCGCGCCGGCAAGATCGCCGAGGGCTCGGTGATGTTCTCGGGCATCGACGTGAAGGCGGCGACCGAGACGCAGATGCGCGACCTGCGCGGCCGCGAAGTCTCGATGATCTTCCAGAACCCGCGCGCGGCGCTCAATCCGATCCGGAAAGTGGGCGACCAGATCGAGGACGTATTGCGTCAGCACGTCCAGCAATCGACCGTGGCCGATCGTGGCGAGAAGGCGATCGAGGCGCTCGAGCAGGTCAAGATCGCCCGCCCGCGCGAGCGTTATCACGCCTATCCGTTCGAGCTCTCGGGGGGCATGTGCCAGCGCGTCGTGATTGCGCTCGCGCTGGCTTGCAATCCGCAGCTTCTGATCGCGGACGAGCCGACCACCGGTCTCGACGTCACCACCCAGAAGGCGGTGATGGACCTGATCGTCGAGCTGACGAAACGGCGGTCGATGTCGACCATCCTGATCACGCATGATCTCGGCTTGGCCGCCGCCTATTGCGACCGCGTCGTGGTGATGGAAAAGGGCCGCGTGGTCGAGACGGCAAAATCGGCCGATATTTTTGCCAGGCCCGAGCACGCCTACACCAAGAAGCTGATGCGCGCGACGCCGCGCATCGGTGTCTCCTTGCGCGATTTGCTGCCGGAGGACGATACGCCCTCCGTCATGGCCGGGCTTGACCCGGCCATCCATCAATCTTCGAAAGACTCTTCTTCTGAACGGATGGACCCCCGGGTCAAGCCCGGGGGTGACGAGAAGGCAGAACCCCTTCTCCTGGTCGAAAAGCTCGTCAAGGAATATCCCCGCCAGGGCGCGAACGCGGTGCTGTCAAAACTGTTCGGCCGCAAGCCGCCGGTGGAACAAGAAGTGTTCCGCGCCGTCGACGGCATCAGCTTCCATGTCGGCCACGGCGAAAGCGTCGGCCTGGTCGGCGAATCCGGATGCGGCAAATCGACGACATCGATGATGGTGATGCGGCTGCTCGACCAGACCTCCGGTCGCATCGCCTTCGATGGCGACGAGATCGGCGAGATCAAGCCGCAATCCTTTGCGCGATTGCCGCTGCGCAGCCGCATCCAGATGGTGTTCCAGGATCCGACCGACAGCCTCAACCCGCGCTTCACCGCCGCGCGTGCGATCGTCGACCCGATCATGCAGCTCGGCGACATCAGGGGCCGCGACGCGCTGCGCGCCCGCTGCGAGGAACTCGCCACGCTGGTCGGCCTGCCGGTCAATTTGCTCGACCGCTTCCCGCACCAACTGTCCGGCGGGCAGAAGGCGCGCGTCGGCATCGCGCGGGCCATCGCGCTGCATCCGAAGCTCGTCATCCTCGACGAGCCGACCGCGGCACTCGATGTCTCCGTGCAGGCGGTGGTGCTGAACCTGTTGCAGGATCTCAAGCAGTCGATGGGGATGAGCTATCTGTTCGTGTCGCACGATCTCAACGTCGTGCGCCTGTTATGCGACCGCGTCATCGTGATGCGCAGCGGAAAGATCGTCGAGCAGGGCACGTCCGAAAAGGTCTTGGGCGATCCGCAGGATGCCTATACAAAGGAGCTGCTGACGGCGATCCCGCATCCGCCGTTGCCTGTTCATTGAGCAGTCTCCGGGAAGAAAACGGGCAAGCAGGCTTTCCAAACGCTCGATAAAACAGATGAGTTTGTGGTCCGATTCAAGTAATCGGATCATGGGTGCGTTGAGATCGCCGGGTGGGAGCGTGATGGTTGCCGACAAGCTGGATGACTATATCGACGCCGTCGCGACGGCGATGGGGCTACCGGTCGAGGACGCCTGGCGGCCGGCGGTTCGTGCCAACCTCGAAGTCTCGCTGAGGCTGGCGCGCATGGTAGATGAATTCCCGCTTCCCGACGAGACCGAGCCGGCCAGTGTCTACTCCGCCTGATAGCGCAATGACCGATCAATCCCCGTCCGCCGCCGACATCGCAGGGGCCGTCGCCACGCGAAAGCTCTCGGCACTGGAAGCAACCGAGGCGGCGCTCGCCCGCATCGCAAAGCACGATTCCGTCCTCAACGCCTTCACCGACGTCACCGCCGATCGCGCCCGCGCCAAGGCCAGGGACGTCGACGCCGCGATTGCGGCCGGCCAAGACGTCGGCCCGCTCGCCGGCGTTCCCTTTGCAGTGAAGAACCTGTTCGACGTGCAGGGCCTCTCCACGCGCGCCGGATCGAAGATCAATCGCGATCTGCCGCCGGCCGCGCGCGATGCGACGCTGATCGAACGGATGGAAGCGGCCGGTGCCGTGCTGGTCGGCGCGCTCAACATGGGCGAATACGCCTATGACTTCACCGGCGAGAACGTGCATGACGGCCCGTCGCGCAATCCGCACGATCCGACGCGGATGACCGGCGGCTCCTCGGGCGGCTCCGGCAGTGCGGTGGGCGGCGGACTGGTACCGATCGCGCTCGGCTCCGACACCAACGGCTCGATCCGCGTGCCCTCGTCCTTCTGCGGTACCTTCGGCCTGAAGCCGACCTATGGCCGGTTGTCGCGCGCGCGGTCGTTTCCATTTGTCGCAAGCTTCGATCATCTCGGCCCGCTGGCGCGAAGCGCGCGCGATCTCGCGCTCGCCTATGATGCGATGCAGGGGTCTGATGCAGATGACGCCGCCTGCACCACGCGGCCGGTCGAGCCGGTGATGCCACCGCTCGCGCAAGGCATCGGTGATCTCCGCATCGCCATTGCTGGCGGCTATTTCCAGCAGAACGTCTTCCCCGAAGCGGTTGAAGCCGTTGGCCGCATCGCCAAGGCGCTCAACGCGACGCGAATGGTGGAGATTCCGGAAGCCGCGCGCGCCCGCTCGGCGGCCTACGTCATCACGACGACGGAAGGTGCTTCGCTGCATCTCGACCGCCTGCGCAAGCGGCCGAATGATTTCGATCCCGCGGTGCGTGATCGCCTGATCGCGGGTGCGATGATTCCGGCGCCCTATGTCGACAAGGCGCAAAAGTTCCGGCGCTGGTACCGCGAGAAGGTGCTGGAATTGTTCAGGACGGTCGACGTGATCCTGGCCCCGGCGACGCCCTGCGTGGCGCCGAAGCTTGGGCAGGTGAATTTTACGCTCGATGGAGTCGAACTGCCGGTGCGCGCCAATATCGGCATTCACACCCAGCCGATTTCGTTCATTGGCCTGCCGGTGGTGGCCGTCCCGGTTCCACTCGAGCCGATGCCGATCGGCGTGCAGATCATCGCCGCGCCGTGGCGCGAGGACATCGCGCTGCGGGTCGCCTACGCTCTGGAGCACATGGGTGCGGCCGCCGCGCCGCCGCCGCGAGGAATCTAGCGAATGGAAATCGATCTGCCCGACGTACTTGCCGAAGTGACCGCGCAATTCGACCGCTACGAGAAGGCGCTGGTGTCGAACGACGTCGCTGTGCTCGACGAATTGTTCCGCAACGACAAGCGCACGCTGCGCTACGGCATGGGCGAAAATCTCTATGGCTATGACGCGATCATGGCGTTCCGCGCCGGGCGCTCGTCGGTCGGGCTCAATCGCCGGACCGACAAGACCGTGATATCGACCTACGGCCGCGACACCGCGGTCGCCTCGACGCTGTTCTTTCGCGACTCCGCACCGGGCAAGGTGGGGCGGCAGATGCAGACGTGGATACGCTTCCCCGAGGGCTGGAGAATCGTCGCCGCGCATGTCAGCATCATCGACGAACCGAAGGATCCGAAGACATGAGTCTGGACGATCTTCCGCGTAGCCCTGCTGCCGCCGGACCGGAAATGCTGGTGCGGCGCGTCGACCGTCCGTTTCCGCAACAATCCAAGACCACGCGCGCCGAGGAGCTGCGCCTGCAGCTTGCCGATGAGATCGTGCGCGGCGCGCTCGGGCCGGGCTCGCCGCTCGATGAAACCGATATCGCGCGCCGCTTCAATGTCTCGCGCACGCCGGTGCGCGAGGCGCTGCGTCAGCTTGCCGCAAGTGGTTTGGTCGAAGCGCGCGCCCATCGCGGCGCGGTGGTGGCGCGGCCCTCGGTCGAACGGCTCACCGGCATGTTCGAGGCGATGGCGGAGTTGGAAGCGCTGTGCGCGGCGCTCGCCGCCGAGCGGATGACGGCTGCGGACCGGCATGCACTCGAAGCCGTGCATGAGGAATTGCGCGTGCTCAGCTACACCGGAAATCCCGAGCGCTTTCACGAGGTCAACGAGCGCTTCCACAACACGATCTATGCCGGCTCGCACAACGACTATATTGCGGAGATGACATTGGCGACGCGGGTCCGCGTGCAGCCGTTCCGCCGCGCCCAGTTCCGCAATCTCGGACGATTGGCAAAATCGCATGCCGAGCACGACCGCGTCGTGGTCGCGATCCTGCGCGGCGACAAGACCGGCGCCGCCACCGCCATGCGCGCCCACATCACATTGGTGCGCGGCGAATACGAGATCTACGCAGTCTCGGTGTAGTTCCGTAGGGTGGGCAAAGCGAAGCGTGCCCACCATCTCACGCACTGCTCGTGGTGGTGGGCACGCTTCGCTTTGCCCACCCTACGAAATCGGTGTTGTCGGAAACGTTTCTCCGCGTCATTGCGAGCGCAGCGAAGCAATCCATCTCTCCACAAGCGGCGGCATGGATTGCTTCGCTGCGCTCGCAATGACGGCTAGACCGTAGCGTTCTCCGCCACGAACGCGCGCCAGCCGCCGAAGGCGGAGATGTCGCGCGCGCCGTTGATGGCCGCTGGCTCCACGAGGAAGCCTTTCACCTCGCGGCCATCGGCGAGGCGGATCGTGCCGATCGAGAGCGGCGGCGGGATCGCGGCGACGAACTTGCCAAAGGAAGCCGGTGAGAGCGCCCAGAGTTCGAGCTTGATTGCCGATCCCGCGCCCGCCTCGACCCGCAGCATGCCGGGTTTCGGCGGCGTGGTGCCGAGCGCATAGAGCCTGTAGTCCGGAGCGGTCGTGGCCTCCTCGAGCAAACGTCCGTCGAGCGTGCGCAATTCGCCGTTCAGCGCCATGCCGGACAGGTGCGCGCCGACAACGGCGATCGGAATGTCCTCGCCGCTTGATGGCGGTAGCGGACCGAGCGGCGGCTGCGGCAGCGACTTCGCGCCGATCGGCAGCCTGGTGTCGGCATGGAAGACGCGGCCGATGCTGGCAAGCAGCGCGTCGCGGCCGGCCGGCGCCAGCAGCGTGATGCCGAACGGCGCGCCGTCCGGCCGCATCGCCGACGGCAGCGCCAGGCCGCAGAGGTCGAGCAGGTTGACGAAATTGGTATAGGTGCCGAGCCGGCTGTTGAGCTCGATCGGATTGGCCAGCACCTGCGCGGTTGAATAGACCGTCGGCGCTGTCGGCAGCACGATCGCGTCGATCGAGGCGAAAGCGCGCTCGGCGATCCGGCGCAGCGCCTGCAGCCGGTAGAGCGCGGCAAAGGTCTCGGCGGCGGTCAGCCGCGCGCCGGCCGCGGTGATCTCAAGCGTGACCGGGTGGATCGACTCCGGTGATGAGGCGAGCAGATTGCGGATCACCAGATAACGCTCGGCGACCCATGGGCCTTCGTAGAGCAGCCGCGCGGTCTCGTAGAACGGTTCGAGGTCGAATTCGACCAGCGTCGCGCCGAGCGCGGCCCAGCGTTCGACCGCTTCCGCGTAAAGCTGCTCTGACTGGCGGTCGCCGAAGAAGATCAATTGCCCATTTCGGGGGATGCCCAGCCGAAGCTCGGCGGGAAACTCCGTCATCCCGGCAAGCGGCCGATCGCGCGAGAAGGGATCGGCGCCATCGGGGCCGGCCATCACCTTGAGCGCAGCCATGGCGTCGTCGACGGTGAGTGAGAAGACCGAGATGCAATCGAGCGTGCGGCAGGCCGGCACCAGGCCCGCGGTCGAGATCAATCCGAGGCTCGGCTTCAATCCGACGATCTTGTTGAGCATCGCCGGCACGCGGCCGCTTCCCGCGGTATCCGTGCCCAGCGCCAGCGGCACCAGTCCGGCGGAGACCGCGACCGCCGATCCCGAGCTCGACCCGCCCGGAATGAGGTCGTCGCGGACCGGATTCCTGGGGATGCCGTAGGGCGAGCGCACGCCGACGAGACCGGTTGCGAACTGGTCCAGATTGGTCTTGCCGATGATGATCGCGCCGGCTTCGCGGAGCCGTGCCACTGCGGTGGCGTCATGCGTCGGCATGTAGGAGAAGGCGGGGCAGGCCGCCGTGGTCGGCATCCCCCGCGCGTCGATATTGTCCTTCACCGCGACCGGCACGCCATAGAGCGGCAGGCGCGCGGCGTCCTTGCCGGCCAACGCTGCGGCTTCCGCCAGCGCCTCCTTCTCGTCGCGCAGGGTGATGAAGATGGCGGGATCGCCATGGTCGCGGACGCGCTGAAAACTGCGCGCGACCGTTTGCGCAGGTGTCATGGTGCCGGCGCGATGCGCAGCGACGATCTCAGCGGCGGTTTCTGTCACGTGGTGCCCCGTCCGTTGGTCGACCGATCTCCGCCACGATCGACGGCGCCCGGCCTGACAAAACCCAAGCCCGACCGAAGCAAGCGATGTGCCATTGTGTACATTTCCGATCCGGGCGCGGTTACTGGAATCGGCATGCAAGATCAGCCGCTTAGGGCAGGCGTGGGAATTGGCAAGAGTTCCAGGAGGCAATCCGCCGCAACGGGATTGCCCAATCATTGGGCAGGGCGATTTGAGGCGAGGTACGCCCCGCGCCGGGGGTCAGGTGAAGCAGGAGAGGATGTGAAGCAGGCGCTCCCGGTTCTCCTTGCCGATCTTCTCGGCTACGTGACGTTCGTGCTCGGCAGCAAGCCGCTTGAACTGACGCAGCGATGTCTCGCCTTGCGCGGTAAGATACAAGGCGTGGCACCGCCGGTCGGACGGGGACTGGACTCGCTTGACCAGCTTGCGCCGCTCGAGGCCGTCCAGGAGGTGCACCAGCCTGGCGCGCTCGATCCCGAGCCGCTTCGCCACCGCCATCTGGCTCAGGCCCGGATTGGCGCCGATCACGGTCATGACGGAATATTGCGTCGGCCTGATATCGACCGCCGCAAGCGTCTTGATGAAATCCTGGAAGATCCAGATCTGAAATCGTCGCACTGCGTAGCCGGCATGCCCGGCCAGCGCGTCGAGCCCGACCTCACGGTCCGCGTCTTCTCGACGCGCCTTGCCGTTTCTTGTTGGTCTTCCTGCTGGTTTCGCGTTGGCGGAAGTCAGCCGCAGCGGCGCCGCTCTGTTGGCCACGTGATTCCTCCGATGCCGCGTCCCTTTTAACGCCCGAGCAGGGGCAAGAAAAGATTGTTGTTGACGACAACAATTGTCCTGCCCAACATTATGACCAAGCAGCCCGGAACGAGGCTGCAGCCGGCGGCCATAAGCTGCGCCGGGCAAGCCCGGTCAGGACGGGCGAGGAGGAAACCATGACGATTGCCGCCGCGCGCGGGGACAATCCCGATCATCTGTTTGCTGTGCCCGCGATCGTTGCCGATCGGCGGGGCGACGGCAGCATCATCGTGAAATCGACCGTGCCCTTGCGCGAAGGCGCGCGCTGCGTCGGCGACTGGCTGGAGCATTGGGCGCGGCAGATGCCGAACAGGGCCTTCCTCGCCGAGCGCGCCGATGTCGAGGTGCCCTGGACCACCGTCAGCTATGCCGATGCCTTGGCGCAGGTGCGTGCGCTCGCATCCTGGATCCTGGCGCAGGGCCTTAGCGCCGAACGCCCGGTGATGATCCTTTCCGACAACAGCATCGATCACGCGCTGCTCGCGCTCGCCGCCCAGCATGTCGGCGTGCCGTCGGCTGCGATCTCGCCGGCCTATTCGCTGATGTCGAAGGATTTCGACAAGCTGACGAGCATGGTCCGGCTGCTCGAGCCCGGCGCGATCTATGTCTCCGCCACCAGGCCGTTCGCGGCGGCGCTGGCGGCAATCAGGCCGCTGCATACCGCGAGCACCATCAGCGGCGCTGCCGACGACAGCGATGCGATTTCGTTCCGCGCCATCGCGGCTACGCCCGAGACCGCGGAGGTGGAAAAGGCCTTCGCGGCGGTGACGCCGGACACCATCGCAAAATTCCTGTTCACCTCGGGGTCGACGGGCGCGCCGAAGGCCGTGATCAACACCCAGCGCATGCTGACCTCGAGCCAGCAGGCCAAGGCGCAGACCTGGACCTTCCTTGATGCTGACAGCGACGATCTCGTGATCCTGGATTGGCTGCCCTGGAGCCACACCTTCGGCGCCAACCACAATTTCAACCTGGTGCTGCGTAACGGCGGCACGCTTTATATCGACGGCGGTAAGCCGGCGCCGGGCCTGTTCGCGACGTCGCTCGCAAATCTGCGCAGCGTGGTGCCGACGGTCTATTTCAACGTGCCGCGCGGTTTCGACATGCTGATCGCGGCGCTTCGCGACCATGACGAGCTACGCCGCAAATTCTTCGGCGAGGTGAAATTCGCCTTCTATGCCGGCGCGGCGCTGCCGCAGAATCTATGGGACGCGATGGAAGAATTGTCCGTGAAGACCGTCGGCCGCCGGCTTCCGATGGTGTCGGCCTGGGGCTCGACCGAGACGTCGCCGCTCGCGACCGATTGCCATTTTCTGGCGGAGCGTTCCGGCAATATCGGCGTTCCGGTCCCGGGCACCGAATTGAAGCTGGTCAGCTCCGGCGACAAGCTCGAGGTCCGCGTGCGCGGCCCCAATGTCACGCCGGGCTACTGGAAGGCGCCGGAGCTGACGGCGCAGGCGTTCGACGAGGAAGGCTTTTACCGGATCGGCGATGCCGTGAGGTTTGCCGATCCGGAACAGCCGGAGCGCGGGCTTTTCTTCGACGGCCGCGTTGCCGAGGATTTCAAGCTCAATTCCGGCACCTGGGTCAGCGTCGGCACGCTGCGCGTCGCCGGCATCGCCGCACTGGCGCCGCTCGCGCAGGACATCGTCGTCACCGCCCATGGCGGCGACGAAGTTCGCTTCCTGGTATTCCCCAACATCGCCGCCTGCCGCGCGCAGGCCGCGTTACCCGACAGCGCCGATATCGCCGATGTGATCGGCCACGAATCGATCCGCGGCGCGATCGCGCAGGGTCTTGCCAGACTGAGGGCGCAGAGCGGCAACTCCTCCGGCCACGCCACGCGCGCGCTGTTGCTTGCGGAGCCCGCCTCCGTTGACGGCGGCGAGATCACCGACAAGGGCTACATCAACCAGCGCGCGGTGCTGACGCGCCGCGCGGACGCGGTGGCGATGCTGGATGACGATACCTCGCGTGAATGGATCGCCTGCGCCGGCTGACGCCGGGCAAAGCGTCAGGAGCCGGTCTGGCCGGTGACGGCGCCGAGATTGTTGTGCAGCCGGCGCAACAGATCGATCAGCATCTCCCGCTCGTCCTTGCGCAGGCAGGACAACAGCCGACGCTCGCGATCGAGCGCGGCGACGATGACCTTGTCATGGATGGCGCGGCCTCTGGCCGTCAGCGTGATCGAATGGCTGCGGCCGTCGTTCGGGTTGGCGCGGATCGCGACCAGCCCGCGCTTCTGCAACAGCGCCAGCGTCCGGCTCACCGGTCCCTTGTCGAAGCCGATGATGTGGCAGATGCGCGAGGCGGGGATGCCCGGCTCGATCGCGAGCTGCGACATGATCCGCCACTCCGTGACATTGACGCCGAAATGACGCTGGTAGAACGAGGTGGCGCTGTTCGACAGCTTGTTGGCAATGAAGGTGACGAAGGCCGGCACGTAGCGATCGAGATCGAGCGTTGGGCCGGAATTGACAGCCGCTGCTTGCGCGGGTCTCGGCCGGCGCGGCTTCCTGGGGGAGGTTTGAGTGCTCATTTCTTCGATCATCGCTGCGGGGTCACGGCCCGCAATAAGGTCGTTCCAGCGGTTCTTTTTGGTTTAAGGCTATCGCGCCACCTTGCTGCTGCCCTGGGTGATCAGCCGGG
This sequence comes from Bradyrhizobium sp. Leo170, assembly GCF_004296405.1. GTDB lineage: Bacteria > Pseudomonadota > Alphaproteobacteria > Rhizobiales > Xanthobacteraceae > Bradyrhizobium. Next base: position 12,618 of record NZ_PSRR01000035.1, on the reverse strand, counting down.
CCGCGCGCTGGTCGCGGGCGTGAATCCAGAGCCAGCTCAGCGCGACGCTGAGGCGGTGGCGGATGCCGATAAGGAAGTAGATGTGGGCGACGCCCCAGATCCACCAGGCGATGGCGCCGCGCAGCTTGAGCCAACCAAAATCGATCACGGCCAACCGCTTGCCGATCTGGGCGAGGCTGCCCTGGTGCTTGTAGCGGAATGGCGGCAGTGTGCGGCCTTCGAGCCGCGCCCTGATCAGCGTCGCGACGTAACGCCCTTCCTGCTTTGCCGCCGGTGCGATGCCGGGCACCGGCTTGCCGTCGGGACCGGCGATCGTGACGGTATCGCCGATCGCAAAGATGTCGGGATGACCGGGGACGGTGAGGTCGGGATTGACCTGTAGCCGGTAGGCGCGGTCGGCCGGCGCGTTCAGCCATTCGGCGGCCCGTGAGGCGCGCACGCCGGCAGCCCAGATGATGGTCCGCGCCTCCAATCTCTTGCCGCCATAGACCACGCCGTCGGCATCGCATTCGGTGACCGGCGCGCCCAGCATCACCTCGACGCCGAGCTTTTCGAGCGAACGCTGCGCGTAGGTCGAGAGATCGTCGGGAAAGCCTGCGAGTACCCGCGAGCCCGCCTCGATCAGAACGACGCGGGTCTTGTGGGTGTCGATGTTGCGGAAGTCAGGCGCCAGCGTGTCGCGTGCGAGGTCGGCGATGGTGCCGGCCATTTCGACGCCGGTCGGGCCGGCGCCGACGATGACGAAGGTCAATAGCGCCGCGCGCCGCGCCGGATCGGTCTCGCGCTCGGCGCGCTCGAAGGCGACGAGGATGCGGCGCCGGAGCGTGGTGGCATCCTCCAGCGTTTTCAGGCCTGGTGCGAACGGTTCCCATTCGTCGTGGCCGAAATAGTCGTGGCGTGCGCCGGTCGCGAGGATCAGCGTGTCATAGGGGACGCTGTCGCCGTCATCGAGCACGACACGCTTGCCTTCGGCGTCGATGCTGTTGACGTTGGCGAACAGTGTCGTCACCTCGCGGCGGTCGCGCAGGAGGTGGCGGATCGGCCAGGCGATCTCGGAGGTCGCCAGCGAAGCGGTCGCGACCTGGTAAAGCAGTGGCTGGAACAGATGATGATTGCGACGGTCGATCAAGGTAATCTTCACCGGCGCGCCGGCGAGCCCAAACGTCGCCTCCAAGCCACCAAAGCCTGCGCCGACGATCACCACGTGATGCGGATCTTTCGACGGCGTCGTCATGGATTATGGCCCCGGGGTTCTCGGTATCTCCGGGTAGATTATGTATTCATTTGTGCAGTTGTTCCAAGGCGCTTCTTTCTAATCGCACGATAGCGAAAACGTATGGCTCAGGCCTTCCGTGGTGCCGCGGCCGTGATCGGCGACGGCGCCTAGGAGCGCAAAAATTCTTCCCTAGGACCGTATCCTTTGACCGTCGCCAAACGTCCTTGGGATGCGCGATGGCTTCCGCATCGCGGCTCGAACCAGGGAGAGGACGATGACGACCAGGCTGATCAGGTACAAGGCGAAGCCCGAAATGGCCGATACGAACGCCGAACTGGTTGCGGCGGTGTTTGCGGAACTGAAGGCGGCAAAGCCCGATGGCGTGCGCTATCTCACGCTGCGGCTGGAGGACGACACGTTCATCCATGTCGTGGAGACCGCATCCGACGACGGGTCCAGCGCGTTGCCGCAGCTCGCCGCGTTCAAGGCGTTCCAGAGCGGCATTCGCGACCGTTGCGCCGAGCCGCCGCTGGTTCGCAGCGCCAGGGTGGTCGGCAACTACCGTATGCTGGAGCATGATCCTGAGCAGGGAGAATGACGCCAGTGTCCGATGCATCGGTGGCCGCGGGTCTCGACAGCCTCCTGGTCGTGCTGCGGCCGCGGCTGCACCGCTACTGCTCCCGCATGGTCGGTTCGGTGATCGACGGCGAGGACGTGTTGCAGGATGCGCTGATCAAGGCGGTGGAAGCGTTTCCTTTGGCTGGGGAGATCCAAAACCCGGAAGGCTGGCTGTTCAGGATAGCGCACAACGCCGCGCTCGATTTCCTGCGCCGCCGCCAGCGGCAGGCCGCGCTCCGGTCGGCGGAGGAGGTCGACATGATGGCCGACGAGCTCGACGACATCGCCCGCCGCGAGATCGCCGCCGCCAGCCTGCGTACTTTCATGCGCCTGCCGGTGGCGCAGCGCAGCAGCGTGATCCTGAGGGACGTGCTCGGCTATTCGCTGGCGGAAGTCTGCGAGATCATGGACCTGAGCCTGGTGGCGGCAAAGGCCAGCCTGCACCGTGGCCGGGTCCGGCTGCGCCAGCTCGCGCAAGAAGGCGACGACGCGCCGCGGCCGAAGCTGACGGACGCCGATCGGGCCCGTCTTTCCGCCTATGTCACCCATTTCAACGCCCGCGATTTCGACGCCATCCGCGCCATGATCGCCGACGACATCAAGCTTGATCTCGTCAGCAGGACCCGGCTCAATGGCAAAGCCGAGGTTTCGCGCTATTTCGGCAATTACGCCAAGGCCAGCGACTGGCATCTGGTGCCGGGGCTTGTGGAAGGCCGTCCCGCGATCCTGGTGTTCGACCCCACGGTGCCCGCCGCGACGCGGCCGAACTATTTCGTGCTGCTGGACTGGCGGGCCGACAGGGTTGCAAGCATCCGGGATTTCCGCCACGCGTCCTACGTCATCGAGGACGCGGAATATCTGGTGTAGTCGGCGCGGCAAAGGCGGCCGGCAGCAGCTCCGAAACTGCGACAATGGTTGCCCGGCAACCGGCACTATAATTCTTGCCAGCCTCGTATTTTACGAATTATGGTGCAGATTAGGCGCGAGCATGCACCGAAGGTTCTAAACGCCGCCTTCGGTTCACGCTTGCTGCCCAGTCAGGATTCCGCGCACAAAACACGTCACCCTGAGCGGGAGTGACGGGGGCACGGATGGCGCCGCCGGACGGTTCACCCGCCTGGCGGGCCGGTTGGAATGGTTGAGGAGGGGAGTGAACATGAAAACGTCATTTTGGCTGGCGGGCGTGACCGCGCTGGCGCTGGCGCAGCCCGCACTTGCGGCTGACACGATCAAGATCGGCTTTGTCTCGACTTTCAGCGGTCCGACCGCCGTCATCGGCAACGACATGCGGAACTCGTTCGAGCTGGCGCTCGACCATCTCGGCCGCAAGATGGACGGCAAGCCGGTTGAGGTGATCTATGAGGACGACCAGCAGAAGCCGGATGTCGGCAAGCAGAAGACCGAGAAACTGGTGCAGTCCGACAAGGTCGACTTCATTGTCGGCTACATCTGGTCGAACGTGCTCCTGGCCTCGCTGAAGACCGCCGTCGACAGCAAGACCTTCCTGATCTCGGCCAATGCCGGCCCGTCCCAGCTCGCCGGCGAGCTTTGCTCGCCTTACGTCTTCTCGACCTCCTGGCAGAATGACCAGACGCCCGCCGCCATGGGCCTCTACATGAACCAGAAGGGCGTGAAATCGGTGTTCCTGATCGGGCCGAACTATGCCGCCGGCAAGGACATGCTTGCGGGCGTCAAGAGCACCTTCAAGGGCGAGGTGGTCGGCGAAGAATATACGGTGTGGCCGAGCCAGCTCGATTTCTCCGCCGAGTTGACCAAGGCGCGCAACTCGAAGGCCGAGTCGATCTTCGTGTTCTATCCGGGCGCCGCCGGCGTGCAGTTCCTCAACCAGTATGTGCAGGCCGGCATCAAGCAGCAGATCCCGCTCTATACCGCCTTCACCATCGACGAATTGTCCTTGCCGCTGCAAAAGGAAAACGCGCTCGGCATTCCCGGGGCCCAGGAATGGGTGAACGACCTGCCGAACGAAGAGAACAAGCGCTTCGTCGCCGATTACCGCAAGAAATACGCGAACCTGCGCCCGACCTATTACGGCGCGCAAGCCTATGACGCCGCCCAGCTCATCAACAGCGCGGTGGTCGCGGTGAAGAGCGACCTGACCAAAAAGGACGCGATGAAGGCGGAGATGGAGAAGGCCAACTTCAAGTCGCTGCGCGGTCCGTTCAAATACGGCAACAACCACATCCCGATCCAGAATTTCTACCTGCAGGACGTGGTCAAGGACGCGGACGGCCAGCTATCGCTGAAGACGGTGGCAACCATCGTCGAGAACGACCAGGATCGCTTCCACGACAAGTGCCCGATGAAGTGATGTTCGAGCATGATCCGGAAAAGTGGAAACCGGTTTTCCCTCGCGACAAACGCGAAGCGTTTGCGCGGAGATCATGCTCAAACCAAAAGGTTCACCTCGCCCCGCTTGCGGGGAGAGGTCGGATCGCTCTCGCGATCCGGGTGAGGGGGACTCTCCGCGGGCGCGGTGTTCGCGGAGGCAGCCTCTCACCCCGACGCTCTCAGAGCGAGCTTTCGCTCGTCTCGACCCCGCAAGGGCGGGGCGAGGGAGAAGGCGGCGGCGCATGCGCGCTGCCGCTGTTTTGTTTGTGAGGCTGATATAAGTCGCCGATGTTCCTTCTGATCGAACAACTTCTGAACGGATTGCAGTTCGGCCTGCTCTTGTTCCTGCTGGCGGCCGGGCTCACGCTGGTGTTCGGCATCATGGATTTCGTGAACCTGGCGCATGGTTCGCTGTACATGATGGGCGCCTATTTCGCCGCCACCTTCGTCGGCTGGACCGGCAGCTTCGTGCTCGGTGCGGTCCTCGCGCTCGCCGCCACGCTTCTGCTCGGCATCGCCCTTGAATTCGTGGCGCTCAGGCATCTCTATGGCCGCGACCATCTCGACCAGGTGCTGGCGACCTTCGGCCTGATCCTGTTCTTCAATGACATGGTGCGGCTGATCTGGGGGCCGGCCGGCCTCGCGCTGCCATTGCCGACATGGCTGACCACCCCGGTCCAGCTCCTGCCCGGCGTGTACTATCCGGCCTACCGGCTCTCGATCATCATCGTCGCGCTGCTGGTCGCAGCAATGCTTTATCTCGTGGTGATGCGCACCCGCATCGGCATGCTGATCCGCGCCGGCGCCTCCAACCGCGAGATGGCCGGCGCGCTCGGCATCAACATCAAGCTGCTGTTCACCTTGGTATTTGGCCTTGGCGCCGCGCTCGCGGGCCTTGCCGGCTTGATGCAGGCGCCGATCCTGACCGTGCAGATCGGCATGGGCGAGAACATCCTGATCCTCGCCTTCGTCATCATCGTGATCGGCGGCATCGGCTCGATCCGCGGTGCCTTCCTTGCCGCGATCTTCGTCGGCATCATCGACACGCTCGGCCGCGCCTTCCTGCCGGATTTGCTGCGCACGGTGCTGAGCGGTGCCGCCGCCTCGACCGCAGCACCCGCTTTGTCCTCGATGCTGATCTACCTGTTGATGGCGATCGTGCTGGTCTTGCGGCCGGAGGGGCTGTTTCCGGCCGCCAAGCGATGAAGTCCAAGCTCAACGCCAGCAACGCCGTCGTGGCGGTCGTTTGCGCCGCGCTTGTCCTGCTGCCGGTCTATTCGGCGGTTACAGGCAATATCTTCATCCTGACGCTGTTCACGCGGATCATCATCTTTGCGCTGGCGGCCTCGAGCCTGAACCTGATGATGGGCTATGGCGGCATGATGAGCTTCGGCCACGCCGCCTATCTCGGCATCGGCGGCTATGCCGTCGGCATCCTGGCGGCCGAGGGCATCGGCTCCGGCTTCATCCAGTGGCCGGTGGCGCTTGCCGTCTCCGCTTTGTTTGCGCTGGTGATCGGCGCGCTATCGTTGCGGACCCGCGGCGTCTATTTCATCATGATCACGCTCGCCTTTGCACAGATGGCCTATTACGTCGCCTCCGCGCTGTCGCGCTACGGCGGTGACGACGGCCTGACCATCTACAAGCGCAGCACCTTCGACGGGCTGATCAACCTCTCGGACCGCACGCAGTTCTATTATCTCTGCCTGGCCTGCCTGTTCGGCGGCGTCTACCTGATCTGGCGCATCGTCAATTCGCGGTTCGGCCTGGTGGTGCAGGGCGTGCGCTCCAACGAGCAGCGCATGCAGGCAATCGGCTTTCCGGCCTATCGCTACCGGCTGACCTGCTTCGTCATCGCGGGCACCATCTGCGGCCTTGCCGGCGCGCTGCTCGCCAACAACACCGATTTCGTCAGCCCGGCCGTGATGTACTGGACGCGGTCCGGCGATCTCATGGTGATGGTGATCCTGGGCGGGATGGGCTCGCTGTTCGGCCCGTTGATCGGCGCGATCGTCTATCTCGTGCTGGAAGAATTGCTGTCGCAGTTCACCGAATATTGGGCGCTGATCATGGGCCCGCTCTTGCTCTTGATCGTCCTGTTTGCGCGTGGTGGCATCATGGGCCTGCTCGGGAGGGTGCGTCGTGGCTGATCCCCTGCTTCGCGTCGACAATCTGGTGCGCCGTTTCGGCGGCATCCTCGCGACCGACAATCTGTCGCTCGAAGTGCCGCGCGGCGAACTGCATGCGATCATCGGACCCAACGGCGCCGGCAAGACTACGTTGATCAGTCAGTTGACCGGGCAATTGATGCCGAATTCCGGCACCATCCATTTTGCCGGTCGCGATGTCACGCGGTTGCCGTCCTACCGGCGAAGCCGGCTCGGGCTGGCGCGCTCGTTCCAGATCACCTCGCTACTCAAGGATTTCAGCGCCATCGACAACGTCGCGCTCGCGGCGCAGGCGCATGATGGTCACTCCTTCCGCTTCTGGGGCAACGCGCGGAAGGAGAAGCATCTGCGCGATACCGCGCGTGCGGCGCTGGAGCGCGTCGGGCTCGGATCGCGCGCCGATGTCCTGGTCTCCGAGCTCAGCCATGGCGAGCAGCGCGAACTCGAACTTGCGGTGGCCCTTGCGACCAAGCCGCAGCTCTTGCTGCTGGACGAACCGATGGCGGGCCTCGGTGTCACCGAGTCCGCGCGGATGGTCACTCTGTTGAAGGAGCTGCGCAAGGAGTTCACCATCGTGCTGGTCGAGCACGACATGGAAGCGGTGTTCGCGCTCGCCGACCGCATCACGGTCCTGGTCTATGGCCGCGTCATCGCCTGCGACACGCCGGATGCGATCCGCCGGCATGAAGAGGTCAAGCGCGCCTATCTCGGCGAACAGCATGCGGTGACCCGTCAGGGAGGCCCAATTGGCTGACACATTGCTCGACGTCGAAGGGATCGAGACCTGCTACGGCCTGAGCCAGGTGCTGTTCGGCCTGTCGCTGTCGATCAAGCGCGGCGAGATGATCGCGCTGATGGGCCGCAACGGCATGGGCAAGACCACCACGATCCGCTCCATCATGGGGCTGACTCCGGCGCGGTCAGGTGCGATCCGCTTTGCCGGGCAACAAGTGCGCGGCCTGCCGTCCTACAAGATCGCAAAACTCGGCATCGGCCTGGTGCCGGAGGGACGCCAGATCTTTCCGAATCTGACCGTGCGCGAAAACCTGGTCGCGGCCTCCGGCAATCGCCAGGGCAGCTCCGATCCCTGGACGCTGGAGAAGATCCATGCGCTGTTCCCGCGGCTCGCCGAGCGCGGCAGCAACATGGGCGTCACGCTCTCCGGCGGCGAGCAGCAGATGCTCGCGATCGGTCGCGCACTGATGACCAATCCGAAACTCCTGATCCTGGACGAGGCCACCGAAGGCCTCGCCCCCTTGATCCGCGACGAGATCTGGAGCTGCCTGTCGATGCTGAAGGGGCGCGGCCAATCCGTGCTCGTGATCGACAAGAACGTCGGAAACCTCGCCCGCATCGCCGACCGCCATTACATCATCGAGCGCGGCCGCACCGTGTGGAGCGGCACGTCGGAGCAACTGGTCGCCGAGCCCGATCTGCAGCACCGCTATCTCGGGATTTGAGGCGCGGCTTGGCGGTCTGGACGAGCTGGGCCGCGTACCCCGCTTGCGCGACCCACTGAAGTCGATGTCCGCTTCGCGCCCAACCTCCCGCTCAAACCTTGAAGTAACCCGGCTGGCCGATGTCGGCGATCAAGTTAGCCCCAGTGGGCGTCCAGCCCAACCGCTGCTGCGTCAAAGCGCTGGAGGCCGGCATGTCCAAACCGGCGAACATTGCCAGTGGCCCGTAATAATCGGCCGCCTCTTCCTTCTTGATCGAAACGACCGGCACATTCAACGCGCGGCCGATCACTTCGATGACTTGGCGCATGGGTACGCCTTCCTCGCCAACCGCGTGGTAAATTCCGTCTACCGCGCCCTTCTCCAACGCAAGCCGGTATAAGCGGGCGACATCCAGCCTATGCGCCGCTGCCCAGCGTTCGGCGCCTTCGCCGACATAGGCGGCGGCGCCTTTTTGACGCGCGAGCTCGAGCAGATAAGTGATCAACCCAGCTTTTCCGTCGGCGCCATGCACTTGCGGCAGGCGTATCGCCATCGCGCGCACGCCACGCGACGCATAGGCCAAACCGGCCTGCTCGGACACGCGCGGAACATGCGGGCTTGAATCGCGTCGCATATCTTCGGTGATCATCATACCTGGCGCGATGAGGCCCGTTCCCGAGGTCACGATGAAAGGCTTGTTCGTGCCAGCCAGCACGTCGCCCATTGCTTCGATGGCGGCCTTGTCGATCGCGCCATTCTCCGCGAATTTCGAGAAATCATGGATGAAGGCCAGATGGATCACGCCGTCCGAATCCCTTGCGCCGCGCTTCAGGCTTTCCAGGTCCTGCAGCGAGCCGCGATGAACCTCCGCGCCCAGTTTCTCGAGCGTCTCGACGTTCGCTTCGGAGCGCGCGAGGCCGACGACTTGATGCCCGTTGGCGATGAGTTCTTTTGTAGTTTCGGTGCCGATAAATCCGGCGGCGCCGGTGACGAATACGCGCATGAGAAGCACTCCCTGTTCGGAATGCCGGGATATTGCTAAGCTCGTCATTCGGGTAAAGTAGTGAGATTATACAGGTATAATCGCTAACAGGATGACGGACGCGAACTCGCTCGGGGCTTATCTCAAGGATCGTCGCGCGAAGCTCGATCCTACGGCATTCGGCTTTCCGCTGAAGCGGCGGCGAACGCTGGGACTTCGGCGCGAAGAAGTGGCGCAGCGCGCGAATGTGAGCGTCACATGGTACACTTGGCTGGAGCAGGGGCGCGGCGGAGCACCCTCGGCCGACGTGCTGGATCGCATTGCCCGCGCCATGATGCTGACCGACGTGGAGCGCGAACATCTGTTTCTGCTCGGCCTAGGCCGGCCACCCGAAGTCCGCTATCATGCGCCCGAAGGTATCTCACCCCGTCTGCAACGCGTGCTCGACACGCTGGAATGCAGTCCCGCTTTTATTCGCACGGCGACATGGGATTTGATCGCGTGGAACAGGGCCGCCGCGACGGTCCTCACCGACTACAGCAAACTGCCGGACGGGCAGCGCAATGTTTTGCGCATGATGTTCCGCGATAGCCGCGTGCGCGCAGCGCAGTCCAACTGGCAAAGTGTTGCGCGGTATGTGGTGGCCTCCTTCCGCGCGGATGTGGCGCGCGCCGGTGCGGCGCGCAATGTGCAATCGTTGGTCGATGAACTTTCCGCGACAAGCCCCGAATTCGCGGCGATGTGGCGTGACAACGACGTGCAAGGGCACGGCGATGGCGTGAAAGTCCTGCATCATCCCACCGCGGGACCGCTCTCGATGGAGTTTTCTGCTTTCGCCGTCGATGGCCGGCCCGACCTCAACATGGTGATCTACAATCCTGCAACGCCCGCGGACGCGGACAAGATCCGCGCGCTTCTGAAGTCTCTGCCGAAGTAGGCGCGATGGGCGTCACGCTCTCCGGCGGCGAGCAGCAGATGCTCGCAATCGGCCGCGCGCTGGTGACCAATCCGAAGCTCCTGATCCTGGATGAGGCCACCGAAGGCCTTGCCCCGCTTATCCGCGACGAGATCTGGAGCTGCCTCTCGATGCTGAAAGGGCGCGGCCAATCCGTGCTCGTGATCGACAAGAACGTCGGCAACCTCGCCCGCATCGTCGACCGCCACTACATCATCGATCGCGGCCGCACTGTGTGGAGCGGCACGTCAGAGCAACTGGTCGCCGAGCCCGATCTGCAGCACCGGTATCTCGGGATTTGAGGCGCGGCTTGGCGCCGCGATTGCTGCGCGGCACCAAATGATGGGCCAGAAGCAGCCATCTGTTCTCTGGGCTGATCAATCATCTGCGGAACAGACAAAATCGAACTGCGTCGTAATTCCTTCGTCGGACGACGCTTTGGGATAGTAGGCTTGGCTTCATGCGAAACCGAGGCTCCGAAAGTGCCAAGCCTGTTGCGATCACCGCGATCTATCACCCCTCCGCGCGTGCCTGCGTCCAGACCGCGATCGGCTGCTCGAGCCCGCGGATGGTCTGCGGGGCCTGGGCCATCAGGGGACGAAACACCGCTTCTGCACTGTCGAGTTCGGTCCTGGCCTGCCTGACGAGATCGTCGCTCGCCACCAGCGCGCAGTCGAGCGCGCGGGTCAAGGCTTCGAGCCGGCTTGCGGCGTTCACGGTCGAACCGATCACCGCAAATTCGAGACAGGTCAGCCCGATGTCGCCGAGCACGACCGGCCCATAATGCAAGCCAAAACTGACGCGGATCGGAGTCTCGCCCGCCGCTTTGCGCTGGTTGTTCCATCGATCCGCCGCCGACATCATCGCCTGCGCACAGCGTAGCGCGTTAATGGCGTCGGCCTTTCCGACGAACGGCGTGCCGAAGGTCGCCATCAGCCCGTCGCCGAGATATTTGTCCAGCGTGCCGCTGTGACGGAAGACCTCCTGCTCCATCAGCGCGTGGAATTCGCGCAAGGTGCGCACGACCTCGTCCGGCGTGCGCGCGTCGGCGAAGGCCGTGAAGCCGACGATGTCGACGAACAGCACCGCGACGTTTTGCGTGCGCACCTGCTTCAGTGGCTCGTCATGCCCTGACAATTCCTCGACCACGTTCGGCGAGAAGTAGCGCGCGAGATTGCCGCGTTCGCGCTCCACCGCGGCATGGCGGATCAAGAGATCATTGCTGCGGCGCACCGCCACGGCGAGCGTCACCGCGACGATCATGAACACGACGATCTCCTGAATGCGCTCGCCGAACACGATCGAGTTGGGCGAGATCAGTTGAAACAGCCGGTGATCGCTGCCGATTGCCGCTGCGATACGGGCGGTCAGCGCGGGATCGCGATCGGGCTGCCACCACACCCAGGCAATGCCGATGATCCAGAGGGCGGAGGTCCACGTTCCGACCGCGATGACCGTTCGCCAGGAATAGGCCAGCGTGGCGCCCGATAGAAGCACGAAAAAATAGATGAAGTTGCCGAAATGGAGTTGCATCGCCGCCGGCCAGTGCCCGGAGCCGAGGGGATTCGGTCCCACGATGACGAACGTCAGCAGCGCGAGGTCGCAGAACAGCAGCGCAAGCTCCGGCCTCGACACGCCGACCCGCCCGACTCTGGCCTGAGCCCAGCCGATTAGCGCGAACAGGCCCAGCAGAGCCACATAATATAGCTGCTCCCATGCCGGGTTGATAATCGGCAACAGGCAGGCGATTACGGCAAGCGCGACATAGCGCGCCCGCACCGCCAGCCGCAGGCCCTCCTGCTTAGCCGCTGCGAGCGCAGCCTGCGCAAACTGAACGGTGTCAGTTTCGGTGTCGCGCCGACTGCGCGCGGGGAGCGCGGCGGGCAAGTCGAGGCGCTCGACAAGCGTGGTCACGGGCGGTCTCCTTCGATTGGGCGGCTGCAGCACAGTAACGGACATCAGCAGCCGCAACCAACAATCAGTGTAGTGATACATGAGTTTCAGGTCACCAGTTCAGGCTGAGGACATCGACCTACTCGCGAAAATGGATGTCAGCTGTATGCTCGGCAGCGCATCAACCAGGCATCGCGGGAGGTCCGTTCCGGGTCATTTTCGACCGAGTGAGCCGGGTGTACCGATCGGTTGATGTCCGCTTGGCCGCTAAAGCATGACAAGGGCGAACGGTGACGAAGAAGCTGTCCAGATGATCGACACCTCGATTTGGTCGGTATCAACGCCTGCCGGTCTGGATCGCACTGGCAGCCGGTGAGGCCCACGGTTGTAGCTCTGCGCTAATGAGCCCACGGCCCAATTGATGACGAAGCATAGCCCGGCGTTCGCTTGCGACTATGATAGTGGGTGACGCCTTGCGCCGTCGCTCGCCGCAAACTTCGCCGTCATTCCGGGATGCGTGCGAAGCATGCAGGCCCGGAATCCATTGGGCCGCAAGCGCCTGTGGTGAAATGGATTCCGGGCTCGATGCTGTCGCATCGCCCCGGAATGACGGCCCCCGTCATTGCGAGCCAACGGGTCGCGCGAACGCGCGCCCGATGACAGGCTCCGCGAAGCAATCCATGCCTCCACTTGCGGCGCTATGGATTGCTTCGCTCTGCTCGCAATGACGATGTGGACGCTTTGGGTGCGACAAAACAACCCGACGGGCAAATCACCAAAAGTCTGTCCAGCCCTCGCAGAAAAAACATTCCGCTTCCGTCGTCGGGCAAATCAGTGATTTAACTCCGCGCGTCTCAGCGCGAATGAGGGGCGGCTCGCGATCGTCACGAACGTTGCGGTGAGATGCGGTGGACGTGAAGTGTGTGACTGACGAGCGCGCGCATCACGGACGGCGAAGTCGTGTGGTCCTGGCGCCCCGACGCTGGCGCTAAGTTTTT
>NZ_PSRR01000034.1 GCF_004296405.1 Bradyrhizobium sp. Leo170 | reverse complement strand
AAATAAGCCGTAACACCATCGCGCAGGGAAAGCCGGAGTCGCTTCGGTTGAACCTGTGGTCCTACCCCCGTGCTTTTTGTTGCACGGGACCCACGGGTGCAACCAGCACCCGGCTTTCCCTGCGCCCTCTGTTATCGAGGAGGGTAACAATCATGCAAATCTCGGGCACTCCGTGCCGCGAGAATGCGGACTCACATCCCCTCCGCTGTTTGAAATTTGAATCCCAACCTTCCCCACGTCCCGGGCTTGCATCCGAAATGGTGGACCGGTGCTGTCCCCGGTGAAACGTTGAAGGGCCCGCGCCGATCGCCTATCTCTGCTAAAGTTACCGATTTCGAGGATCCAGCATGACCGCATCCCAACGCAACCTTTCCGCCGCAATCGATCCCGAAAAGCTCGACCGCCTCGCCGAAGTCGCCATCAAGGTCGGGCTCGGATTACAGCCGGGACAGGACCTGCTCCTGACCGCGCCGTCGTCGGCGCTGCCGCTGGTGCGGCGGCTGGCGGTCCATGCCTACAAGGCCGGCGCCGGCCTGGTCACGCCGATCCTGTCGGATGAAGAGGTCACGCTGGCGCGTTATCGCCATGGCCATCATGAAGGCTTCGATCGCGCGGCGAACTGGCTCTATGAGGGCATGGCAAAGGCATTCTCCGCCAATACCGCGCGGCTCGCGGTGGTCGGCGACAACCCGATGCTGCTGTCGGGCGAGGATCCGACCAAGGTCGCGCGCGCCAGCAAGGCCAATTCGGTCGCCTATCAGCCGGCGCTGGAGAAGATCGTCAATTTCGAGGTCAACTGGAACATCATCGCCTATCCCAGCGCCTCCTGGGCCAAGCAGGTTTTTCCGGACGATCCGCTGGAGACTGCGGTGGCAAAGCTCGCGGATGCGATCTTTGCGGCGTCCCGTGTCGACCAGGACGGCGCGGTCGCTGCCTGGGAGAAGCATAACGCGGTATTGCGCGAGCGGACCCAATGGCTGAACGGCCAGCGTTTCCACGCACTGCACTATACGGGTCCCGGCACCGATCTCACGATCGGGCTCGCCGACGGCCATGAATGGGAAGGCGGCGCCTCGGTTGCCAAGAACGGCATCACCTGCAACGCCAATATCCCGACGGAAGAGGTTTTCACCACCCCGCATTGCCGCCGCGTCAGCGGTCACGTCGTGAGCTCGAAGCCGCTGTCCTACCAGGGCACCTTGATCGACAATATCCAGGTCAAGTTCGAGGAAGGTCGGATCGTCGACGCCAAGGCCTCGCGCGGCGAGGAAGTCTTGAAGAAGGTGCTCGATACCGACGAGGGCGCGCGCCGCCTCGGCGAGGTCGCCCTCGTGCCGCACTCCTCACCGATCTCCAAGAGCGGATTGCTGTTCTTCAACACGCTGTTCGACGAGAACGCCGCCTCCCATATCGCGCTCGGCCAGTGCTATTCGAAATGCTTCATCGACGGCGACAAGCTGACGCCGCAGCAGATCGCAGCCCAGGGCGGCAACCAGAGCCTGATCCATATCGACTGGATGATCGGCTCCGGCCAGACCGATATCGACGGCGTCAGGACCGACGGCAGCCGCGTGCCAGTCTTCCGCAAGGGCGAGTGGGCGTAAGCAAGGATCCTCCCTCTCCCCGCCCTTTGCGGGGAGAGGGCCGGGGTGAGGGGCTCTCTCCGCAAATACAATGACAGCGATCTTCGCGGAGAGTCCCCCTCACCCGAAATTCAAGCGGAGCTTGAATTTCGACCTCTCCCCGCAAGCGGGGCGAGGTGAATTCCGACTACACCCCATCGAGGATGATCACCGTCGGCGTCGATGGCAGCGTGTCGCGCGAAATCCTCAGCGTCCGCTCGCTGCGCTGGTCGATCTCGAACTGCTGGCCGATCATGCGCATGAACTCGTCGAGCGGGGTGGCGAAGCGGTGCATCGGCAAGACCACGGCAGCGCGCAATCGCTTGGTGATTTCGGAGACGCCGGCAAGCGACATGGTGTAGGTGCCGTCGATCGGCACCATCACGATGTCGAGCCGGCCGATCGCGACGAAATGGCTCTCGTCGAGCTTGTGGTGCAAATGGCCGAGATGGCCGATGCAGAGGCCGGCGACCTCGAAGATGAAGATCGAGTTGCCGTCCTTGATCATGTCGCCACCGGAATCGTCGCCATAGGTGCGGCGGATGTCGGTGGTGACGTTGCGGATGAAGACGTCGCCGATCCGCATCGCGTAATGGGCAGGCTGTCCGTTCTCGCCCCAGCCTTGCAGCACATGCGGGATCTTCGGGTCGGGAAACAGCGTGTAATGCGTGCTGTGCGCCCGGTTCATGGTGACGACATCAGGCAGGCGGCCGGTGCGGTAGGCGCCATTGTAATCGGTCGCGATCCGGATGCCGCCGGGGGTATCGATGTAATAGGTGGAGTGCCCGGCATAGGTGATCGCGACCTCGTCGGCCTTGGCGACGCGGCGCAGGCTGACGGGCGTGGCGCGCGGCGGCGCATTGGCCATCGCCAGGCATTCGCTGCGCTGGGCATCCTGCCCATGGGCCGCGATGCTGAGGAAGCCGAGCAGGGCAAAGGCGGCGAGGATCGGTCGCAACATGGGCAGGGTCCGTCGGCGGTGACGTCGCGCCACTCTATCGCCGAATTCCGCAGCCGTCATCGGGCTTGCCGGCGCAGCCTATGTCCGTCATTGCGAGCGGAGCGAAGCAATCCATGCCTCCACGCGCGGGCGCGACGGATTGCTTCGCTTCGCTCGCAATGACGTTAGTAGATCACTCCTGCCGCGGGCTGATCTTCCAGGTCGTGGCGAGCACCATCAGTGTCATGGCGCCAGTGATGACGGCCGCGATCGGCATTGCCAGCGCGAGCGCCGATGTGGCCGCCCAGCCGATCGAGCAGAAGGCTTCCGCGAAGGTGGCGACGCGCGAGGAGGTCTGGCGGCGGCGGAACTGGCTGCGCTTGGCCTGCACGCGGAACCAGAGCTGGATCGCGGCCGCCGAGATCGTGGCGATGGTCACGCCGAGCACTGTGACGACAGCCTGGAGCGCCGAGGCGAACGCCAGCGCGATGACGAACGGCGCGACCACGAGCGCGATCGAAAGCAGCACCACTTCGATCTTGGCGCGGATCACCTGGGCCGGCGAAAGCGGCGCGGTCGCGACCAGGTCGGCAGCGTCTTCGCCCGATATCGTCAGCCAGGCGAGGCCGCCAGCGAGCTGGCCCGCCGCCATCACGATGACAGGCGTGATCAGCATCAGGCCGGCGGAGCCATCGGAAAAGCTCCGCCACAACATCAGCGCCGGCGGCACGAGGTAGAGCAGTTGCATCAGGCTTTGCGATAGCAGCCAGGGATCGCGCCGCAGCAGCACGAACTCTTTCCAGCGCAGCGCCTGCTGGCGCGAGCCGCGCTGGAATGTCCGCACCTTGGCCGTTCGGCTGGCCATCGCCGGGTTCGCCGAGATCCTGATGATGGTGTCGGCAAAGCGCGGCGAGAAGATTGCTACCACCACGCCGAGCAGAGCGAGGCTGAAGGCGAGCAGGAGCGAGAGCGCCTCGCCGTCGCCGAGCACGGCGCGGGCCGGCCACCACAGCATGCTGCCGGCGTCTGGCGCGAAGCCTGCCACGGTATCGGAGGTGAGCACGGCGAAACGGGACAGGGTGCCGTAAGAAAGGATCGCGGCGATCTGCAGCGCGATGACGAAGCCGGCGCCGATGATCGCGGCCAGCACTTGCGCCACCAGCCGGGTGCGGCGCGGGCCGATCAGGCGGAACAGCGCCACCGTGAGGGCGGTGGCGACCGCCGCGGCCGAAAGGCCGATCGCGATGACGACGCCAAAGGCGGCAAGCCAACGCGGTCCGCCGCCGATCACCAGCACGTCGACGAAGGGCGTCGAGAACAACAGCGCCATGCCGGTGACCTGCAGCGCTATCGCGGCGATGCGGACCGAGAAGATGTTTGTCAGTCTGACCGGCGACGACATGATCAAATCGAGGTCGGCGCGGGCGTAAAACACCCGCGTCACGGATTCGACCGCCTGCGAGAGCATGAGCGCCCAGGCGAGGAAGATCGTCGACGACATTACGATCAGCGCGGACTTGTCGAGCGGCAGCGTCAGGTTGGCAAAGCGGCCGACCACCGCATAGGCCGGCAAATGCAGGATGGCGGCGAAAATGACGAGGCCGATCACCGCGCGTTTGCGGCGGCGCTGTCCGCCCGTCGTCATCGCCAGCCATTCGCGCCAGGCGAGCCGGATCTCGTGCCGGGCGAACCAGGTGAGGTCGGTGGCCGAACTCATGCGGCAGCCGCCTCGGTCTCGACCAGGGCGATGAAGGCGTCTTCGAGGCTGATGTCGTTGCGGCCATTGCGCTGGCGCAGTTCCGCGAGCGTGCCTTCGGCCACGAGCCTGCCCTTCGCGATGACGCCGATGCGGTCGGCCATGCGTTCGGCGACTTCAAGGATGTGCGTGGTCATGATCACGGTCGAGCCGGCGCGCACGCGCTCCTGCAACAGGCCCTTGACGTGGCGGGCGGAGAGCGCGTCGAGGCCAGTCAACGGCTCGTCGAGGATGATCAGGCTGGGGTCGTGGACCAGTGCGCCCGCGAGCGCCACCTTCTGGCGCATGCCTTTGGAAAACCCCTCGCAGCGCTCGTGCAGATGCGGCTCGAGCCCGAGCGAGACCAGGAGGTCCTGGGCTGAGCGTTCGGAAAGGCGGGGATCGATGCCCCAGAGGCCGGCGACGAATTCGAGATATTCGAGGGGGGTGAGCTTGTCGTAGATCATCGGCTCATCCGAGACCCAGGCCATGATCTGCTTGGCGCCGATCGGATCGGACAGGGCGTCGATGCCGAAGATCGAGACCGAGCCGGCATCGGGCTTGAGCAGGCCGGCGACCATCCGCAGCGTCGTGGTCTTGCCGGCGCCGTTCGGCCCGAGCAGCGCGTAGAATTCGCCGGCCCGCACGGTCAGATCGAGCGCGTCGACCGCCGGCCGGTCGAAACGCTTGGTTAACCCTCGCACTCCGAGTGCTGGCGGATCGGATGGCATGATGTGGGGACGGTCCAGGTTGATGTCTGGTTGCGGACCATGGGCCGAAAAGCGTTTCGGCGCGGTGAATCGCAGGCCGCAAATCGCGGGCAATGCCGGAGAACTACGGGCTGCGGCATTTCTGCGCTATTATGCCAGGTGGCGGGCGCAGCGCTTTGTTGACAGCGCTTCCCGCTTTGCGCTCAAATCGCCGCCGGACACATGCAGCTTCCAGCACTCCCGAAAAGAGGAGGGCGGAAGCGGGATGCAACGAGCAATTATCAAGAATTGCCGTGCATCGGGGAGGGAAAACGATGCTGGACTTTGTTCAGCAGCTCGTGAGCGGCATTGCGCTTGGCTGCGTCTACGGCCTGATCGCGCTCGGCTTCGTGCTCGTCTACAAGGCAACCGAGGTCGTCAATTTCGCCCAGGGCGATTTGATGATGCTGGGCGGCTTTTTCGCCTTCACCTTCATCGGCATGCTCGGCCTCAATTACTGGATTGGCTTTGCCGGCGCGGTGGCGGCGATGGCGCTGTTCGGCATGCTGGCGGAGCGGCTGGTGGTGCGGCCGATCCTCGGATATCCGCAATTCTCCATCATCATGGCGACCATCGGCCTCGGCTACTTCCTGCGCTCGGTCGCCGGCATCATCTGGGGCACCGACGACTTCAAGATCGAGACGCCGTTCAGCCAGGGCGTCCTGCGCATCGGCAGCCTGGTGCTGGCCTACGACAAGCTGTCGGTGATCGCGGCGACCATCATCCTGTGCGCGCTGCTCTATCTGTTCTTCAACCGCACCACGCTCGGCACCGCGATGCGGGCGAGCTCGGAGAACATGTTGGCCGCCTATTACATGGGCATCCCGGTCAAGCGCGTGGTCTCGATCGTGTGGGCGATCTCGGCGGCGGTCGCCACCTGCGCCGGCGTGCTGCTGGCGCCGATCACCTTCATCCATTCCAATGTCGGCCTGGTGCTGGGATTGAAGGCGTTTCCGGCCGCCGTCCTCGGCGGCTTCGGATCGATCCCCGGCGCGGTCGTCGGCGGCGTGCTGATCGGGGTAATCGAGAGCATGGCGGGCTTCTACCTGCCGCAAGGATGGAAGGATGTCGCGCCCTACATCGTGCTGCTCGCGGTGCTGCTGCTGAAGCCCGAAGGCCTGTTCGGTCTTCACGTGCGCAAGAAGGTTTGAGCAGCATGCGGTTCCTGTTCAAGACCGACTACGAAGACGACATCAAGCTGTTCCCGCATTCGGGTTACATCTTCTCCTATGGCCTGTTGCTGGCGTTGCTCCTGATCGCGCCCTACGTGCTCTCGAGCTATCTGATGAGCCAGGTCGTCTTCGTCTGCATCTATGCGACCGTCGGCGTGGGACTTTTGATCCTCACCGGCTTCACGGGTCAGGCGTCACTGGGGCACGCGGCCTTTCTCGCGATCGGCGCCTACACCGCCGCCTATCTGCAGCAGTTCAATGTGCCCTTTCCGGTCTATTTCCTGGCCGCGGGGCTGTTGACCGGCGTGGTCGGCGCGCTCGTCGGATTCCCGGCACTCCGGCTGCAGGGCATTTATCTCGTCATCGCCACCATATCCTTTGCCTTCATCGTCGAGGAAATCCTGGCGCGCTGGGAGAGCGTGACCCATGGCAATGAGGGCATGCGGGTCAAGACGCTCTATTTCCTCGGCGCCGCGGTGCCCCGCGACGGGCCGACCTTCTACTATCTCTGCCTGGCCGTGCTGGTGCTGACCATCGTCGGCTCGCTCAACCTGCTGCGCTCGCCGACCGGCCGCGCCTTCGTCGCGATCCGCGAAAGCGAGACAGCGGCCCGCAGCATGGGCATCAACGTTTCGCTCTACAAGGTGAAGTCGTTTGCGATCAGCGCCGCCATCACCGGCTTTGCCGGCGTGCTGTTCGCGCACAAACTCTCCTTCATCAGCCCGGAGATGTTCACGCTCCAGCTCTCGATCGAGTTCATCATCGTGATCCTGATCGGCGGCACCTTCAGCCTGCACGGCGCGGTGCTGGGGGCGATCTTCCTGGTGATGATCGATCCGTTCCTGACCTATTTGAAAGACGATATGCCCGGCGTGATCGCAGGCCTCGCCGCGACGCTTGGCGCCGGCCAGGAGCGCGCCGCGCATATCCAGGACGCGGTCGCGGCCTTTGCCTCCGCCAACGGCCTGAAGGGCGCGATCTACGGCATCATCATCGTGCTGTTCGTGCTGTTCGAGCCGCTCGGCCTTTACGGCCGCTGGCTCAAGATAAAGCTCTTCTTCGAGCTGTTCCCGCTCTACAAGCACGCCACCTTCAAGCGGCAGAAGATCTATGTGAAGTCGGAGCGAAACCGATGAGCTATTTCCGCGCCGAGAATCTTTCGCTTCACTTCGGCGGCCTCAAGGCGGTCGATGCCGTCAGCTTCGCGGTCGAGAAGGGCGAGATCCTCTCGATCATCGGGCCGAACGGCGCAGGAAAAAGCTCGATCTTCAACCTGATCTCGCGCATCTACCCAACGACTTCGGGAAAGATCTTCTTCGAGGATCAGGACATCACCGAGCAGCCAGCCTATGACATCGCCAAGCTCGGCATTGCCCGCACCTTCCAGAACATCGAATTGTTCGAGAATGCGACGGTGCTTTCCAATCTGTTGGTCGGCCGTCATCGCCACTCCACTACGCAGCTCTGGCAAGAACTATTGTTCCTGCCGAGCGTTCGAGCGGCCGAGAAGGTGCATCGCCGCCGCGTCGAACAGGTGATCGAGTTCCTCGATCTCGAACCCTATCGCGACAAGCTGATCTCCGGACTTCCTTACGGCGTGCGCAAGGTGATCGAGCTGGCCCGCGCGCTGTGCTCGGAGCCGAAGCTGATCC
The DNA here is from genome assembly GCF_004296405.1 of Bradyrhizobium sp. Leo170. Taxonomy (GTDB): domain Bacteria; phylum Pseudomonadota; class Alphaproteobacteria; order Rhizobiales; family Xanthobacteraceae; genus Bradyrhizobium. Next base: position 33,356 of record NZ_PSRR01000034.1, on the reverse strand, counting down.
TTCTGGATGAGCCATCGTCGGGACTGAACGTGGAAGAGACCGACGACATGTCGTTCTGGATCCGCGACATGAAATCCGAGCTCGGCATCACCGTTTTGATGGTCGAGCACGACATGACCTTGGTGAACCGCGTCTCCGATCGCGTCATCGCGCTGAATTACGGCCGGGTGCTGGCGATGGGTTCGCCTGCGGAAGTGCAGCAGCATCCCGACGTCGTCGCGGCCTATCTCGGAGCTTGAGGCCATGATCGCCCCCGTCGCGCCCGAGATCATCCTGAAGCTCAGCAATATCGAGAGCTACTACGGGCCGATCATGGCCATCAGAGGCATCAGCCTGGAAGTACCGCGCGGCAGGATCGTCACGCTGTTAGGGGCCAACGGCGCCGGCAAAACCACCGTGCTGAAGACGATTTCCGGCATCCTCGATCCGCAGAAGGGCTCGATCGAATTCCTCGGCAAACCGATCCAGCGCATGGAAGCCGACAAGATCGTGCGGCTGGGCTTGAGCCACGTGCCGGAAGGGCGGGAGGTGTTTCCGTTCCTGTCGGTGCGCGAGAACCTGATGATGGGCGCCTATCCGCGAAAGGACCGCGACAGCGTCGCCGAGGACTTGAACCGCGTCTACGGCTATTTCCCGCGGCTGAAGGAGCGGATCGACCAGCCGGCCGGCCAGCTCTCCGGCGGCGAGCAGCAGATGCTTGCGATCGGCCGCGCCCTGATGAACCGGCCGACGCTGCTGCTGCTCGACGAACCATCGCTCGGGCTGTCGCCGATCCTGGTGAAGGAGATTTTCACCATCGTCCGCCGGGTCAATGAAGAACAGGGCATGTCGATCCTCCTGGTCGAGCAGAACGCCAAGGTCGCGCTGGAGACGGCGCATTACGGCTATGTGCTGGAGATCGGCCGCATCGTGATGAACGACACCTGCGAGCGGTTGATGCATTCCAAGGATATCCAGGAGTTCTATCTCGGCGCCAAGGAGGCAGGTGCGCGGGGGGAGCGACGCTGGAAAAAGAAGAAAACATGGCGTTGAGAGGAACTTGACGGTAGATTGAAGCCCTGTCGCGAAAGATCGGCGCAAAAGCCGGCGGTCGCGACGGGCGAGGAGAGGAGGGAACGGGCATGGCCGGACCGGCGGTGCTGACGGTCGCCGACACGATCGCGAGGAGTTTTCTGCTGGCGGTGGAGACGCGTGGCGACAAGCCCGCGATCCGCGAGAAGAAATTCGGCATCTGGCAGCCGACGAGCTGGCGCGAGTGGCTGCAGATCTCCAAGGACATCGCCTACGGCCTGCATGCCATCGGCTTCCGCCCCGATGATGTCGCCTCCATCATCGCGAACGCGGTGCCGGAATGGGTCTATGCCGATATGGGCATCCTCTGCGCCGGCGGCGTCTCCTCGGGCATCTATCCGACAGACTCGCCGGTCCAGGTCGAGTATCTCATCAATGATTCCAGCACCCGCGTGGTCTTCGCGGAAGACGAGGAGCAGCTTGACAAGCTGCTCGCCTGCCGCTCGCGCTGCCCGACGCTGGAGCGGATCGTGGTCTTCGACATGGAGGGCCTGAGCGGCTTCTCCGATCCCATGGTGATGTCGCTTGCCGAGTTCACCGCGCTGGGCCGCAATCATGCGCAGGACAATGAGGCGCTGTGGGACGAGATGATCGGAAGCAGGACTAGCGGCGATCTCGCGATCCTCGTCTATACCTCGGGCACCACAGGTCCGCCGAAGGGTGCGATGCATGCCAACCGCAGCGTGACGCATCAGATGCGCCACGCCAACGACCTCTTCCCGTCGACCGACCACGAGGAGCGGCTGGTGTTCCTGCCGCTCTGCCATGTCGCCGAGCGCGTCGGCGGCTATTACATCTCGGTCGCGCTGGGATCGGTGATGAATTTCGCCGAGAGCCCCGAGACCGTGCCGGACAATCTGCGCGAAGTGCAGCCGACCGCCTTCCTCGCCGTGCCCAGGGTGTGGGAGAAATTCTACTCCGGCATCACGATCGCGCTGAAGGATGCGACCCCGTTCCAGAATTGGGTCTACCGCCGCGCGATGGCGATTGGCTATCGTATGACCGACTATCGGCTGCAGGGCGAGCAACCGCCGCTGTCGCTACGCTTTGCCAACCGACTGGCCTACTGGCTGGTGTTCCGCAACATCCGCCGCATGCTCGGGCTCGACCGTTGCCGGATCGCGCTCACCGGCGCCGCGCCGATCGCGCCCGATCTGATCCGCTGGTATCTCGCGCTCGGAATCGACATGCGCGAGGTCTATGGCCAGACCGAGAATTGCGGGGTCGCCACCATCATGCCGACCGAACGCATCAAGCTCGGCTCGGTCGGCAAGGCCGCGCCCTGGGGCGAGGTGATGATCTGCCCGAAGGGCGAGATCCTGATCCGCGGCGACTTCCTGTTCATGGGTTATCTCAACCAACCCGAGAAGACCGTCGAGACCATCGATGCCAGGGGCTGGCTGCATACCGGCGATGTCGGCACGATCGACAACGAGGGCTACGTCAAGATCACCGACCGGATGAAGGACATCATCATCACCTCCGGCGGCAAGAACATCACGCCCTCGGAAATCGAGAATCAGCTCAAATTCTCGCCCTATGTTTCGGACGCGGTGGTGATCGGCGACAAGCGGCCGTACCTCACCTGCCTTGTGATGATCGACCAGGAGAATGTCGAGAAATACGCCCAGGACCACGACATCCCCTTCACCAATTATGCGAGCCTGTGCCGTGCGCCGGAGATCCAGGGTCTGATCCACCGCGAGATCGAGGCCGTGAATGCCAATTTCGCGCGCGTCGAGACCATCAGGAAATTCTATCTGATCGAACGCCAGCTCACGCCCGAGGACGAGGAACTGACGCCGACCATGAAGCTGAAGCGCAGCTTCGTGAACAAGCGTTACGCCGCCGAGATCGAGGCGATGTACAGCGAGCGCGCGGTTGCTTAGGGACGACTTATTGCTCCCTCTCCCCGTTCTTACGGGGCCGAGACGAGCAGAGCTCGCTCTGAGAGGGTTGGGGTGAGGGGCTTTCTCCGCGAACACGGTGACAAACGGACTCGCGAAAGCTCCCCCTCACCCGAAATTCAAGCTGCGCTTGAATTTTGACCTCTCCCCGCAAGCGGGGCGAGGTCAAGAGAAAGGCGAGGGAGCCCAAACAGGCCCGGTCCTTCGCTCGATATGGGCCATGGAGAGGAGGATCATTATGTCGAAAGCGTTCAAGGCATTTTGCCTTGCGGTGGGCGCGCTGGCGCTGACCCACCTGCCGGCGTCAGCGCAAACCAAGGTCACCAATGAAGGCATCTCGGCGAACGAGATCGTCATCGGCACCCATCAGGACCTGTCCGGCCCGATCAAGGTCTGGGGCGTGCCGGTCTCCAACGGCATGAAGTTGGCGGTGGAGGAGATCAACGCGAGCGGCGGCATCAACGGCCGCAAGATCAAAATGATCCTTGAGGACAATGGCTACGATCCGAAGAAGGCGGTGCTGGCCTCGCAGAAGATGGTCGAGCGCGACAAGATCTTCGCGATGATCGGCCCGATGGGCTCGCCGACCGTCTTGGCCGCGCAGGACGTGCTGTTCGATGCCGGCGTGCTCCAGCTCTTCCCGCTGACGGCGGCCGAATTCACCTTCAAGTTCGATCCGAGCAAGCCGCAGGAGCGGCTGAAGTTCAACAACCTGCTGCCTTATGTCGAGAGCACGCGCGCCGCGCTCAAATACATGGTGGAGCAGAAGAACCCGAAGAAGCCCTGCATCATGCATCAGGATGACGAGTACGGCAAAAACGTGCTCGACGGCTTCACCCAGCAGCTCGCAGCGATGAAGCTGCAGCCGGCCTCGATCACCAGCTACAAGCGCGGCGCCTCCGACTTCAGCGCGCAGGTCGCCAAGATGAAGGCCGACGGCTGCGACCTTGTCGTGCTCGGCACCGTGATCCGCGAGACCATCGGCGCGATGAACGAGGCGAAGAAGCTCGGCTGGGACGTGACCTTCCTCGGCGCGACGCCGACCAACGTGCTCGAAGTGCCGGCGCTCGGCAAGGAAGCGGTGGAGGGTCTCTATGCGGCGTCCGGCTTCGAGATCCCCTATGAGGACACCGCCAAGGGCAGGGTGAAGGATTGGCTCGCCAACTACAAAAAGATGTTCGGCACCGACGCCAACACGCAGGCGATCATCGGCTACAACGCGGTGATGACGTTCGCCTTCTATGCGCAGAAGGCGGGTAAGGATCTGACCGGCCAGAAGATGCTGGATTCGCTTGAATCGGGCGAAAAGTTCCTCGACATCTTCAATTCGCCGCCGACCAAGTTCTCCAGGAACGACCACCTCGCCAACACCATCACGCAGGTGCAGCAGATCAAGAACGGCCGCTGGGTGCTGACGAAGGATAGTCTGTCGTTCTGAGTATCGCCGTCATTGCGAGCGAAGCGAAGCAATCCATGCTGCCACGTTCGGAGAGATGGATTGCTTCGTCGCTTCGCTCCTCGCAATGACGGAATCCCTTAGTCCGCCGGTTAGTGCAGCGCCGCTTCGGCCACCAGCGGCATGTCGGCATAGCGTCGGACGCCGAGCTCATCGACCACGAAAGTCGGCCGATAGTTCCTGACGTCGGTATCGGCCACCATCATCATGCGGCGGTTGTCCAGCGTCAGCCACTGTCCCTCGAGCCGGACTGCGGCCACCGCATGATCCTCGCCGCGGAGCGTGTCACGCATGATGACGATCCGCAGGTCTTCCGGCGCCATGCCGGCCAGCCGCAGTGCCACGAATTTGGCGATGGCGTAGTCCTCGCAATCGCCGGCGCCGCTCGCAAAGGTCATCAGCGGCGAAGCCCAGACGTCGGTCGCGCCATATTGCACGAGGTCATCCGCGGGCCTGATCGCGAGATTGACGGCGCGGTTGACTTCACCGAGCCGGGCGCGGCCGTCTCTGGCCTTCGCGTCGTCGACGACGGCGAGGAATTTCAGCGCGGCCGGCGAGACACAGCCCTCGCGGTCGCCCTCGCACAGCGCAAGCTGCACCAGATCATCGGCGAGCCGGTGCTGCAGCCCGAGCCATTTGTCGCGCAATCCGCCCTCCGAGAGGATGGCTGTCACGCGCCCGAACGGCTCGATCGATTTCTTGATCAGGACCGCGCCCCCCGGGGACAGCAGCGTCCCCGCGCTGACCTGTGCCACCGGTGCAAGCCAAAGCAGAGCAAAGGCCAACATGAGCGCACGCAGCGCGCCCGCATAACCGAACATTCCCATCTGACACCCCCTGTCCGGATATCGGCGGCGTTCGCCAGCGCGTGACCGGATCGTTTCGTGGGAAGAGGATCGTGCGAGAGCGCTTGCGATCTGTTTAAGGAGGTGCGGACGGGCGGGAGAAATGCGGAAGACGCTGAAGCCGGTCTCGCCAAACCGTCGAAAACTTTATCGATCTTGCCAACCCCCCGCGGTCGAACCTTTTCGGGGGTAACGATGTCTTATCCTTGATGTTGGCTTAATAGGCGCGCGTCCGCAGGCGGGCTGGCGCAACAGCATCGGAAGTCGTCGGACGCATCAGGCGGCCGGTCTTTCTGAACATATGACTAACGGGGCAGCTTTTCCATTGATCCGTAATCTACATCACATTGGGCGCCCCAACGCTGGTGTAGGTTGGTGCGGTTGGGCGGACGGCCAGCAGTCGGAAATATCCTTCCTTCGTAAGAAGTAATTGAATTCACTTCAATTTTCTGCAAATTAAATGGGGCTCCATGCGCTCTTCGGGCAACAACGCGCGCCGGATCAAATCTGCTTCGTGCCAGGCTGAAAGAAGACTTCCCGACCGCGCTGCCAATGGGCCTCGCACTCGGTGTGAGTGCTTTCGCGTGGTTTCTCCTAATGATATGTGTAGGTTTGGCTAAGGAAATTTACATTTTTATTAACTATTTCTGGTGGGGGCATTGAAGTACGCCGACAACGTTGCGTCGAGTGGGCTGGGGTCTGTTTCCAACGCGCATGTCGATCTTGATTCGTTTTCGTTCCGCGATGGCCACGCGGACAGCTTTACTGTTCCTGATGCGCATCTTCTGTTCTCCGGCAACTTCCACAAATCCGGCAACGATCTCGTCATCTCCGACGAGCTGCATCGCGTGGTGGTGCCGAACTACTTCCATGGCGACAAGCACCCGATACTGGTTTCCCCCGAGGGCGCGTCGCTCGATCCGAAGGTCGTTGATGCGCTGACCGGGCACACTGTTTACGCGCAGGCGGGAACGCCGCCGGCGGCAGATCTGGTCGGCCATATCGCCAAGATGACTGGCAGTGCCAGCGTGGTGCGCAGCGGCGTTACCGTCGAACTGCATAATGGCGAAGCGGTCTATCAGAGCGACGTGGTGCAGACCGGCAGCGATTCTACGCTCGGCCTCGTCCTGAACGACGGCACCACGTTCAACCTCAACGCCAATGCGCGGTTGATGCTGAACGAGCTCACCTATGACGCCAGCAGCAATTCGAACTCCTCGCTGATCACGCTGGTGCAGGGCGCCGCCAGCTTCGTCGCCGGCCAGGTCGCCAGGACCGGCGACATGAAAGTCGCCACCCCGATCGCGACCATGGGTATCCGCGGCACCGCTGTTATCCTCGACATCTCGTCGGTCGACGGCACGGTGAAGATCTCCGTCGTCGATCAGCAGGACAACCAGGTCCATGCTGTCCAGGTCTTCAACACGCGCGGCGTTCTGATCGGCACGGTGACCAGCAATGGCAGCATCCTGACGCTGACGCCGACTGCGGCTTTCGAACTGATCGCGCGGGAAAGCGCCAAGACGCTGGCGGAGATCGCGCAGGAATTCGCGACCTTCCAGGCGGTGCTCAATACCTACGAGATCCAGAAGGCGATCGACCCGAACCTGCCGCAGCACACCGAGAACAACGCCAACCCGCGGATGAAATTTGCGAACATCGGCAGTTCGACCTCGCCCAATTCGCCGGGAACCGAATTCCGCTCGGCGCTCAACACCACTATCAACAGCAGCAACACCGGCTCCGCCAAGACCTTTTCCGTCCTGATGGATACGGGCAACGGAACCGGCGCGGGCGGTATATCAAATAAGGCATTGCTTGATCGGGGCCTCCCCGGGCAGCAAAACAACCAGCCCACCGGGCCGCAGCCGTCGATCCCGTTCGTCGTCAATCCGCCAACGGTTACCAGGATCTCCACGACCAGCACTGGCGATCATTTCGGGCCGGTGATGAGCGCCGACGGGCAATTCGTCACTTATGACCCCGACGGCGTCATCTATCTGTTCGACCGCGCGACCGGTGTCACCATCGTGATCTCGCCTTCCGGGGGCATCTATGGTTCGCCGACCATCAGCTCGGATGGTCACTCCGTCGTCTATCAAAGCTCCAGCGGCGTCATCTTCCTCTACAACAACGATCCGTCTTCGGCGCAGTACCACACGACGACACAGATTGGCGTGGGCACGTCGCCTGCGGTCAGCGGCGACGGCAGCAGGATCGCGGTCGAGAACGGCGGCAATATCGTCGTCTACGATCGGCAGGGGCAGGTCCTCACCATGATCACGCCCGCCGATGCCGGTGCCGGCGGATCGTTGCTGAAGCCGACGATCAGCGCTGACGGCCATGTGGTTGCGTTCTGGGGTGCCGATCCCGGAGGCAATTCGGGCCATCTCTACGTCTATGACCGGTCAACCGGGGTCATCAGCACGATCGCGGACACCGCGCAGGGGGTCGGCGCGAGCGCCGCCTCGCTCAGTGCCGACGGCCGCTATGTCGTCTATCAAAGCGCCGACGCGAGCGGGCACTCGGAAATCTACCTCTACGACCTGCAGACCCACCAGATCGTCTTCCACACGTCGAACCCGAGCGGCGGGACCTACAACCCCGTCATCAGCCCCGACGGCCATTTCATCATCTTCGCGAGCGACGCCGCGCTGACGTCGAACGACCACAATTCGGTTGCCGATACCTATGTGGTGAATCTCACCGATCCCGCCCATCCGAAGATCATGCTGGTGTCGACCGCGGCCGATGGGGCGTCCGGTAACGCCGCCTCCAACCTCGGCGCAACCATCAGCGCCGGTGGCCTGTTCATCGCCTTCGGCAGTAACGCGTCGAATCTTTCCACCGCGGACGGACCTGGCGGCGACATCTTCGTGGTCGATCCGAGTTCCGGCCGCAACGCGATCGTTGAGCAGACCGCCAACTCGGGGTCGGTCCTGACGACCAACGGCAAAGTCGGCATCACCGGCGGAATCAACGACGTCTCGCTTTCTGTCACCGACGCGGCGGGCAATCCGACCGGTCTCCTGCACGCGAGCTTCAGCGCCGACGGCAATTTCGTGAACTGGACGTTCGCCGAGAACAAATCGGATTTTGCCTCGCTGGTCTATGGCGACACGGCGACCCAGCAATTCCTGATCAAGCTCACATATAACGGCGGCACGACGACCATCCCGATCACGATCGGCGTCCACAATGCCATTCCGCCGACTATCCCGGTGGCGGACACGCCTCCGGTTGTCCACGATGCCACGCTCGCGGTGTCCGAGGGCGGGGTGGTGCTGCTGACGCCGGCGAACATCAACGTCACCGACCTCGACGATTCCAGCTTCACCTTCACGGTCACCAATGTCACGCATGGCAAGTTCCAGGTGTTGGGTGGCGAAGGCTGGATTGATACCGCCAGCTTCACCTCGGCCGATCTCGCCGCAGGGCACGTCCGCTTCGTTCACGACGGCGGCGAGGCGGCGCCGACCTTCTCGATCCAGGCCAATGATGGAGAAATGCTCTCCAATGTGAAGGCGGGCAGCATTGCCTTCACGAATGTCAACGATGCGCCGACGTTGGCGGGCGGAACAGTGACGGATGGCGTGATCAACGTGCCCGTCTCAAATGGCCATGTCAGCCAGGAGGTTGCCGCAAAGCTTCTGGGGACGGGCCTGATCAAGGATCTTCCCGGAGCGGAGGGTTATGGCGAGCTCGCGCTCGACCATGGCGATGATAATTCCTCCGAAGCCATCGACATCACGTCAGCGTTCGGCGCGCAAGGCATCAATTTCTTCGGCCATCAATACAAGTCGCTCTACATCAACAACAACGGCAACATCACCTTCGGCTCGCCGACCGACGCCTATACGCCCAGCGTGATCGACGCGGGCCTGAACAATCCGATCATCGCGGTGTTCTGGGCCGACGTCGATACCCGCGGCCATGGCAACGTCTATTACGATCTCGACGCGGCCGATGGCGTCATGACCATCACCTGGGATGATGTCGGCTATTACAATGAGAGAGCGAACAAGCTGAATTCGTTCCAGCTCGTCCTGATCAGCGAAGGCAACGGCAATTTCGACGTCCAGTATCGCTACGGCGATATCAAATGGACGACCGGTGACGCCAGCGGCGGCTCCGATGGCCTCGGTGGCACCCCGGCGCGCGCCGGCTATTCGGCCGGCGACGGCACGCATTACTACGAGCTGCCGCAATCCGGAAACCAGGACGCGCTGCTCACGCTTCCGACCACCGACGGCAATACCGGCATCGACGGCGTCGATCAGTTCGAGGTGCACAACGGCGAGGTGGGCCTCACCGCGACAGGCGCGATCAATTTCGCCGATCCTGACCTCAACGACGTCCATACCGCCACCAGCAGCTATACCGGCAGCGGCACTGCGCTGGGAACGCTGACATTGGTCAAGCAGTCCGACATCGGCGGTGTCGGCGGGCAATTCGCCTGGACCTACACCGCCGATCCCGCAGCCGTGCGGCAGGCGCTCGACGGCTTGCCGGGTCACAGCAAGGTCGAGACCTTCAACGTCGTGATCAGCGACGGTCACGGCGGCACGCTCACCCAAACCGTATCCGTCACGCTGAACGAGATCGGCAACCACGCGCCGGTGGTTTCGGGCGCGGTTACGGGATCGGCGACGGAAGATGGCAGCCCCAGCACGCTGGACGCGCTCGCCAACGCATCCGATTCCGACCATGACGTGCTGACGGTCGTCAACGTCCCGACGCAACTGCCGGACGGGGTGTGCTACAACGCCGATACGCATTCCTTCACGCTCGATCCGAGCGTTGCCGCCTACCAGCACCTGGCTCAGGGCGAGCAGACCACGGTAACAGTCAACTATGGCGTCTCCGACGGTGACGCCATCACACAGGCCTCGGTGTCATGGACGATCGCCGGCACCAATGATGCGCCGGTCGCGGTGCCGGTGACGCTGACGCATGGCACCGAAGACGCGTCCTACATCATCCATGCCTCCGATCTGCTTCCGGGCGTGAGCGATATCGACAGCCAGTCGCTGTCGATCACCGGCCTCAGCATCGCGAGTGGTGGCGGCGATCTCGTTGACAATCACAACGGCAGCTGGATCTACACGCCGGCGTCGGGCTATGCCGGCCCTGTCAGCTTCACCTACGTGGCCTCCGACGGGGCGCTGCACGCAAGCTCGACGGCAAACTTGACGCTCGATCAGGCGGTCACGCCGGTTACCGTTACAGTTGCCGTGCATACGCCCGATGGTTACGACTTCAGCACGTTCTATGACGACTTCGCTGCGAGCCAGCCCGTCACGGGTGACGGCTCCAGCGACCATGCCTTTGTCCTCAACGCCGGCAAAGGCATTGTTTTCGAGATGGTCAGCAGCGACTACAGCTTCGATCCGCAGACCGGCTCTATCTCCTATGTCATCGACGAGATCGATATTTTCGGTACGACAGATCCGGCCCAGGCCACGGCGGCGCATCTGCTGGTCAGCACCCATGGCTGGAACATGAGTGTCCAGGCCGTCGTCAATACCACTGCTCCGTCCGATCCGGTGCAGTCCACAGGACCAAGCTTTGGCGACATCTTCGGCGCGGTTGCCTTCAACTATGTCGGCAGCGTCGGCCCCGACGTGTTCCTGGCCAGCAATCATCCAGATGTCTTCAACGGCCTCGGCGGTCCGCTCGGCCCGACCGATCCAGGCAGCGACACCGTGGATTACTCGCACGCGAGCGGTTCGATCAGCGTCAACCTGCTCACCGGCGCTACCGCGGGCACCGCGGCCGCAGGCGATATCTTCTCCTCGATTGAGAACCTGCGCGGCACCGCGTTCGCCGACACGCTGACCGGCGACGGCCACGACAACGTCCTCTTCGGTGGTGGCGGCAACGACACTTTCGTCTTCAAGCAGAATGCCGGCGGCATCGGCCACGACACGATCGGCGATTTCACGCCGGGCCAGGACAAGATCGAGCTGGACTATGTCGCCTTCGATCCGAGCGGGCCGAACGATTTCAATCACTGGCTCGAAAGCCACGCCACCAGCGTGAACAACGGCAATGACGTACAGATCGACCTTGACGGCAACGATCACAACACGATCCTGCTGAAGAACGTCGCGCTGGCCCATCTGCACGCCAACGACTTCATCGTTCCGCCGGGCAGCGTCTGACCGAGCCGGCCCGCACGCCTGGGTGCACCGCACTCTTGAAAACTCCCGGCGTGATCAATCGACGCGGGCGTGATATCGAAGCGTCATGAGACGGCTGAAGGCATTGCGAAGGTGGTTCAAGCGGCGCTTCGGCTATGCGCGGCTCGCCTGTCTTGCGATCCTGGTCGGTTTCGCCGCGCTCAGGGTGCTCGATCCGCCGGCGATCGAGGAGCTTCGGGTCAGGACGTTTGACGGTTTCCAGGTCATCGAGCCCCGGGTCAAGACGATCAGGCCGGTCACCATCGTCGATATCGACGAACAGAGCCTGTCGGAGCTCGGCCAGTTTCCCTGGCCGCGCACGCGGATCGCCGATCTCGTCACCAACCTGACCAAGCTTGGCGCGGTCGTGATCGCCTTCGACATCGTGTTTCCCGAGCCCGATCGGCTCAATCCGGATGCCGCCGCCGAGACCATTCGCAACCTGGATGAGGAGACCAAGGCCAAGCTGCGGGCGCTGCCGAGCAACGACCAGATCCTGGCGGAGGCGATGGGCAAGTCGCGCGTGGTGCTGGGCGCCTCCGGCCTGCCGTTCGTGGTCGCCGAATTCGACAAGTCGCTGCCGCTGACGCCGCTCGCCATGAAGGGGGAAGAGCCGCAGCCCTTCATGTTCGATTTCCCGGGCCTGCTGCGCAACGTCCCCGTGCTGGAAGGGGCCGCCGCCGGCCGCGGCCTGTTCACGATCAGGCCCGAGCGCGACGGCATCGTCCGCCGCGTGCCGATGATCATGCTGGCGCAAGGCGCCACCATGCCGTCGCTGAGTTTTGAGGTGCTGAGGGTCGCGACCGGCTCCGGCACCGTGCTGATCGATACCGACGAGGCCGGAATCAAGAGCCTCTCGCTCCGCGGCTTGCGGATTCCGACCGACCACAACGGCCAGCTCTGGGTGCACTTCGCCCAGGCTGACCCTTCGATCTACGTCTCGGCGGTCGACGTGCTGCACGGGCGGGTGCCGGCGGAGAGGATCCAGGGCAAGCTGGTCCTGATCGGCACCTCGTCGGTCGGGCTCAACGATATCAAGACCACGCCGGTCACGCCCGCGATGCCTGGCGTGGAGATCCACGCCCAGGTGCTGGAGAGCGCGCTGAGCGGAGCCAGCGTATCGCAGCCGAACTACGGCATCGCGTTCGAGTTCGCGACCGCGCTGGTGTTCGGCCTGCTCGTGATCGCAATCGCCCCGCTGTTCGGGCCGATCACGCTGGTCGGCTTAGGTGCGGTATTCGCGACCGCGCTGATCGGCACCTCCTGGTACTTCTACACGCAGCACCGCCTGCTGATCGATTTCACCTATCCGTTGATGTCGACCACGGCGATCTATCTCACGCTGATCTTCTCGAGCTTCGTCCGCGAGCAGCAGCAGCGGAAGCAGATTCGCGGCGCTTTCGCCCAGTACATGTCGCCCGCGCTGGTCGAACAGCTCGCGCAGTCGCCGGAGAAGCTCGTGCTCGGCGGCGAGGAGCGCGAAATGACCATCATGTTCTCCGACGTCCGCGGCTTCACCACGATCTCGGAATCCTACAAGCACGATCCGCAGGGACTGACCGCCCTGATGAACCGCTTCCTGACGCCGCTCACCAATGCGATCCTCGCCCGCAAGGGAACGATCGATAAATATATGGGCGATGCGATCATGGCGTTCTGGAACGCGCCGCTCGACGACAAGGCGCACGAGATCAACGCCTGCGAGGCGGCGATCGACATGCTCGAGCGCATCGACGAGCTCAACAAACTGCGCAAAGAAGAGGCGGACGCGGGCGGGCACGTCTATATCCCGCTCAATGTCGGCATCGGCCTCAACACCGGCGTCTGCGTGGTCGGCAATATGGGGTCCGACCTGCGCTTCGACTATTCGGTGCTCGGCGACAGCGTCAATCTCGCCTCGCGCCTCGAGGGGCAGTCCAAGGAATACGGTTTTCCCATCATCGTGGGGTCGAAGACTGCGCTCGCCGCAAAGGAGAAGTTCGCAATCCTCGAGCTCGACTTCATCATGGTCAAGGGCAAGAAGGAGCCGGAGGTGATCTACGCGATTGCCGGCCGCGAGGACATCGCGCAGTCCGGCCGCTTCCAGCGCCTGCGCAACCTCACGATCGAAATGCTGGCCTGCTACCGCGGCCGCGATTGGCAAGGTGCGCTAGCCGCCATCGAGCGGGGCCGCAAGACCGACGAGGGTCATGCGCTGGAACGGCTATACAATCTCTACGAAGCGCGCATCCGCCATTTCCTCGAGAACCCGCCCCCGGAAGATTGGAACGGCGCCTTCGCGCTGCTGACGAAGTGACCCGGTGATTTTGTAGGGTGGGCACGCTGCGCTTTGCCCACCCTACAATTCGTGTCGCTACTGCAGCCCGATCTGCGTCAGGTCCTGGAACCAGTGCTGCGCCTGCACGAAGGTCTTGACCTTGGGCGACAGCGCATGCGGGTTGGTGTCGTGCACTACCCACACCAGCACGGCATCGTCGACGATCAGTGCATGCGCCTGCGCCAGCAGTTCGTCCTGCTTGGTGGTGTCGAAGGTCTGCTTGGCCTCGTCGATCAGCGCATCGACCTTCGGGTTCTTGTAGCCGCCCCAGTTGACGCCGACAGGCGCGATCTGGCCGGAATGGAAGAAGCGGACGATCGCGTAGAGCGGGTCCGAGGTCACATAGGCGATGTTGTTGGCGGTGATGCCGGCGTTCATCTCGTCGGCCGCGCCCTTGCGCCAATGCGTATAGAGAGTTTCGAGCTCGACCACCTTGAAGTCGACGTCGATGCCGATCTCCTTGAAGCTCTGCTGCAGGAATTCGTTCATCGGCAGCGACAGCATCTGTCCGGTGCCGCCCTGGGCGATGATGAAGGTCGTCTTCAGCGGCTTCTCCTTGGAGTAGCCGGCCTCCTGCACCAGCTTCTTGGCGGCGGCGAGATCATATTTGATGTCGAAGGTCGGCTTGCCGAACCATGGGCTCGAGGGGTCCACCTGGCCCTTGGCAGGTTTTGCCAATCCATTCATCAGCCCGACTACGGCATCGCGATCGATCGCGAGGTTCAGCGCTTTGCGCAGGCGGATGTCGGTCCAGGGCGAGCCGGGCAGCACGTTCAGATGATAGTTCCAGACATGCGGGGTGACGTTGTCGACGATCTTCATGCCGGCGGCCTTGAGCTGCGGCACGGCGTCAGGCGCCGGCGTCTCGATCAGGTCGACCTGCCCTGCCAGCAGCGCGTTGGTGCGTGTCAATGCCTCCGGCATCGGGATCAGCACCATCTTGTCGACCTTGGGGAGGCGCTTCTTGTTCCAATAGTCCTCGTTCTTGGTGAGCTCGGCGAGTTCGCGCGGCACGAGCTTGGTCAGCTTGAACGGGCCGGTGCCGGAAGGCTGGCTTGCGAACTTGTCCCAGTCCTTGCCGAGCTTTTCATATTGCGCGGGGCTCGAGACCAGGAACCAGAGCATCTGGTAGGGGAAGAAGGAGTCGACCGTCTTGGTCGTGATCTCCACGGTGAAATCGTCGATCTTGGCGTAGCTCGCGACCGAGGGCAGGCGGGTCTTCACCTGCGCGCTCTGCCGCTTGTCGAATTGCGGTGCCTTGTCGTTCAGCACTTTGTCCAGATTCCAGATCACGGCATCGGCGTTGAAGTCGCTGCCGTCGTGGAACTTGACGCCCTTGCGCAGCGTGAAGCGCCACTTGGTCTTGTCCTTGTCGTCGACTTTCCATTCCGTGGCGAGGCCGGGCACCAGTTTGCCCGGCCGGTCGGCGACATCCATCTCCCAGGCGACGAGCGGATCGTAGATCGTATAGGCGGTGAATTGATAGGCACCTGCGCCGCGATCGGGCTGGCCGGTCGTGAGCGGGATATCCGCCATCGAGATTCCGTAGCGCACCACGGATTCGGCTTGCGCCGGCTTGCTGCTCCAGCCTGCGCCGATGGCAAGCGCCAAAGCAGCTACGAGAATCGAATATCGGGTGCGCATGTTACCAAAGCTCCGTTGACGTATTCCGAATACCGGATGCCAACCAAGCAAGCTTGATGCCAGAATAGGCACATCTTTCCGTCCCGCGGCACGGACTGAGAAGAATCGACGCATCCCGGGGCGATTTTCCGCAGAACTATTCCCCTTGGCACAGGCATTGCATACGATTGCCCAACAATTAATCACCCGAAGTTGAAGAAGGGACCTTTGCAATGCGTACTGAGAAAACCAAAGCGCTGGCGCTGGCGGCGGCGCTGGCGATTGCGCTGGCCGCCGTGCCGCGCGCAGCTGGCGCCGAAACGGTGCTGCGCATCGGCATGACTGCTGCCGATATTCCGCGCACGCTCGGGCAGCCCGATCAGGGCTTCGAAGGCAACCGCTTCACCGGGCTCACGATGTATGACGGGCTGACGATGTGGGACCTGTCGTCGGCCGACAAGGCGAGCGTCGTCATCCCCGGCCTTGCGACCGAGTGGAAGGTCGACGATGCCGACAAGAAGAAATGGATCTTCAAGCTGCGTCCCGGCGTCACCTTCCATGACGGCTCGCCGTTCAATGCCGACGCCGTTGTCTGGAATGTCGACAAGGTGCTCAAGCAGGATGCACCGCAGTTCGATCCGAGCCAGGTCGGCGTCACCGCCTCGCGCATGCCGACGCTGGCCTCGGCCCGCAAGATCGACGACATGACGGTTGAACTCACCACCAAGGAGCCGGACAGCTTCCTGCCGATCAACCTGACCAACCTGTTCATGGCGAGCCCGGCAAAGTGGCAGAAGTTCTATGACACTGCCGAAGGTGCCGATGCGAAGGCGAAATCGCAGGCCGCCTGGGCCGCCTTCGCCAGGGACGCCTCGGGCACCGGGCCGTGGAAGATGACGAAATTCACACCGCGCGAGCGGCTCGAGCTCGTCAAGAACGCTGCCTATTGGGACAAGGCGCGCGTTCCGAAGGTCGACAAGATGGTGCTGCTGCCGATGCCGGAAGCCAATGCGCGCACCGCGGCGCTGCTCTCCGGTCAGGTCGATTGGGTCGAGGCGCCGGCGCCAGACGCGCTGCCCGAGATCAAGCAGCGCGGCTTCGTGCTCTACAGCAATGAAGAGCCGCATGTCTGGCCCTGGCAGTTCTCCCGCATCGAGGGCTCGCCGTGGAACGACATTCGCGTCCGCAAGGCCGCCAATCTCTGCGTCGATCGCGAAGGTCTGCGCGACGGCCTGCTTGCCGGGTTGATGGTGCCGGCGACCGGCACGTTCGAACCGGGCCATCCCTGGCGCGGCAATCCGACCTTCCAGATCAAATACGACAAGCCTGCCGCGCAGAAGCTGATGCAGGAAGCGGGCTATGGTCCGAACAAGAAGTTGACGGTGAAGATCCAGACATCGGCGTCAGGTTCAGGCCAGATGCTGCCATTGCCGATGAATGAATATCTGCAGCAGGCGCTCGCCGAATGCTATTTCGACGTGCAGCTCGACGTGATCGAATGGAACACGCTGTTCACCAACTGGCGGCGCGGTGCCAAGGATCCGACCGCCAATGGCTCGAACGCGACCAACGTCACCTATGCGGCGATGGATCCGTTCTTCGCGCTGGTGCGCTTCCTGCAGTCGTCGATGGCGCCGCCGGTGTCGAACAATTGGGGCTATATCAACAACCCCAAATTCGATGAACTCGTGACCAAGGCCCGCCAGAGCTTCGATCCCGCCGCGCGCGACGCGGCGCTCGCCGAGCTGCATGCGGCCTCTGTCGATGACGCGGCGTTCCTTTACGTCGCCCACGACGTCGCGCCGCGCGCGATGAGCCCGAAGGTCAAGGGCTTCGTGCAGCCGAAGAGCTGGTTCGTGGACTTCTCGCCGGTCTCGATGACGCAATAGACGTAAGTTGCGCTGTTCACCCTCTCCCCTTGTGGGAGAGGGTGGCTTCGCGGAACGCGAAGCCGGGTGAGGGGTCTGCCTCCGCGGATAGAGGCCTCTCCTTAGCAGCATTAGCATCCGCGGATAGAACCCCTCATCCGGCGCGCATTTCATGCGCGCCACCTTCTCCCAAGGGGAGAAGGGAAGTAGAGAGTCGCTCGTGTTTGCCTATATCGCCAGACGCATCGTCTATGTGATCCCGATCGTCATCAGCGTCGCGCTGGTGTGTTTCCTGCTCGTGCATATCACGCCCGGCGATCCCCTGGTCGCGGTGCTGCCGGCCGACGCCTCGCAGGAGCTGGCGCAGCAATTGCGCACCGCCTATGGCTTCGACCGTCCGCTACCGGTGCAGTTCGGGCTGTGGCTGTGGCGCGCTGTGCACGGTGATCTCGGTAATTCCATCGCGACCGGCCGGCCCGTGCTGTCGGAGGTGATGCGCGCCGTAAGCAACACTGTGATGCTCGCGATCTTTGCCGCGATGATCGGCTTCACGCTCGGGCTATTGTTCGGGCTGATCGCCGGCTATTTCCGCGATAGCTGGATCGACAAGCTCGCGACTTCCTTTGCGATCGCCGGCGTCTCGGTGCCGCATTACTGGCTCGGCATGGTGCTGGTGATCATCTTCTCGGTGCAGCTCAACTGGCTGCCCGCGGTCGGCGCCGGTCCCGGCGGCTCCGGCGCCTGGGCATGGGATTGGGACCACTTGCGCTATCTGATCCTGCCTGCGGTCACGAGCTCGGTGATCCCGATGGGGATCGTCACCCGCACGGTGCGCGCGCTGACCGGCGATATCCTGTCGCAGGATTTCGTCGAGGCCTTGCGCGCCAAGGGCCTGCGCGAGACCAACGTGTTCCGCCACGTCATCAAGAACGCGGCCCCCACCGCGCTCGCGGTGATGGGATTGCAGCTCGGCTACATGCTCGGCGGCTCGATCCTGATCGAGACCGTGTTCTCCTGGCCGGGCTCGGGATTGCTGTTGAACTCCGCGATCTTCCAGCGCGACCTGCCGCTGTTGCAGGGCACGATCCTGGTGCTGGCGCTGTTCTTCGTGCTGCTCAACCTCCTGGTCGATATCACGCAGGCCGCGATCGACCCGCGGATCAAGCGAGGCTAGCGCGATGAGCACGATCACCGATCTCGCACTGCAAGCAGCCCCCGCGACGAAGGCGCGAGGCTATTGGGCTACCGTCGGCCGCCGCATCATGCGCGACAAAGTCAGCATGGCCTGCGCGCTCATCTTGATCCTGATCTTTGCGGCGGCACTGTTCGCGCCATGGCTCGGGCTCGCCGATCCCTACCAGGGCTCGATGATCCGCCGCCTGCGCCACATCGGTACATCAGGCTATCTGCTCGGCACCGACGAGCTCGGCCGCGATATGCTGTCGCGTCTCGTCTACGGCGGGCGGCTGTCGCTGATCATCGGCATCCTGCCGGTGATCTTGGCCTTCGTGATCGGCACCGGCCTCGGGCTGGTCGCGGGTTATGTCGGCGGCAAGCTCAACACCGCGATCATGCGCACCATCGACGTGTTCTACGCCTTCCCGTCGGTGCTCCTGGCGATCGCGATCTCCGGCGCGCTGGGCGCCGGCATCGTCAACTCCATCGTGTCGCTCACCGTCGTGTTCGTGCCGCAGATCACCCGCGTTGCCGAGAGCGTCACGACCGGCGTGCGCAACATGGATTTCGTCGAGGCCGCGCGCGCCTCCGGTGCGGGTCCGCTCACCATCATGCGCGTGCACATGCTCGGCAACGTGCTGGGCCCGATCTTCGTCTACGCCACCGGCCTGATCTCGGTGTCGATGATCCTCGCCGCGGGCCTGTCGTTCCTCGGCCTCGGCACCAAGCCGCCGGAGCCGGAATGGGGCCTGATGCTGAACACGCTGCGCACCGCGATCTACGTCAACCCCTGGGTCGCGGCGCTGCCGGGTGTGATGATCTTCGCAGTCTCGATCTGCTTCAACCTGTTGAGCGACGGCATGCGCAGCGCCATGGATATCCGGAACTGAGGCATGAGCGAGATGCATTCACACATCGACATGCTTGCCCCCGTGGAGGACGTCGGCGGCGCCGCGCAGCCGCTGCTTCAGGTGAACGGCCTGACCAAGCACTTCCCGGTGCGCGGCGAATTGTTCGGCGCGCGCAAGACCGTGCGGGCGGTCGACAATGTCTCCTTCACGATCGCCAAGGGCGAGACCGTCGGCATCGTCGGCGAGTCCGGCTGCGGCAAGTCGACCACCGCGCGGCTCCTGATGCACCTGATGAAGCGCGATTCCGGCGAAATCATCTATGACGGCATGCAGGTCGGCCGCGCATTGTCGCTACGCGAATTGCGCAGGGGCATGCAGATGGTGTTCCAGGACAGCTACGCCTCGCTCAATCCGCGCCTCACCATCGAGGAATCCATCGCCTTCGGCCCGAAGGTGCATGGCATGGCAGATAGCGCGGCGCGCGCGCTTGCGCGCGAACTGCTCGGCAAGGTGGGCCTGCGGCCGGAAAACTTCGCCAACCGCTATCCGCACGAAATCTCCGGCGGCCAGCGCCAGCGCGTCAACATCGCGCGTGCGTTGGCGCTGTCGCCTCGGCTGGTGATCCTGGATGAAGCCGTCTCCGCGCTCGACAAATCGGTCGAGGCGCAGGTGCTCAACCTGCTCGCGGACCTCAAGCGCGAGTTCGGGCTGACCTATCTCTTCATCAGCCACGACCTCAATGTCGTCCGCTACATCTCCGACCGCGTGCTCGTGATGTATCTCGGCGAAGTCGTCGAGTTCGGCCCGGTCGATAAAGTGTGGGATCAACCTGCGCATCCCTACACGCGCGCGCTGCTGGCGGCGATGCCGTCCTCCGATCCGGACAAGCGCACCGAGGTGCCGCCGATCTCGGGCGATCCGCCGAACCCGATCGATCCGCCGCCGGGCTGCCGGTTTCACACCCGCTGCCCGTTTGCGGAGCCGCTCTGCGCAAAAGCCACTCCACAACTGACCACGCTCGATAGTACGGGTCATCAGGCGGCGTGCTACATGGCTATTCCGGGCTCGGGGCATAGCCGCGCACCGGCAAGGGAGGAAGAGGCGGCATGACGAAACCCAGTCCGAAGGAAGCCATGGCGATGGCCGATGTCGCGGGCGTTCCCGTCGACGGCGAAGTCGCGGCGCGGATCTCCAATTCGATCAGCCCGGCCTTCGCCGGCTTCGCGCCGGTTGCCGGCACCTTGCCGTTCGATCTCGAGCCCGCAAGCTTCCTGCTCGCGCAGACCGCGAAGGTGTCGAAATGAGCAGCGAACTTGCCTTGATGTCGCTGACCGCAGTCACGAAAGCGATCGCCGAGAAGAAAGTCTCATCGCGCGAGGTGACGCGAGCCTTGCTGCACCGCATCGCGGAGTGGCAGCCCAAGCTCAACGCCTTCATGGCCATCGAGTCCGAACAGGCGCTCGCCGCCGCCGATGAAGCGGATGCGGAACTCGCGAAGGGCAGGAGCCGCGGCGTCCTCCACGGCGTGCCGCTCGCGCACAAGGATATGTATTACGAGGCCGGCAAGGTCGTGACCTGCGGCTCGCTGATCCGCCGCGACTTTGTCGCCAAGACCACGGCGACCGCGCTGCAGCGATTGAAGGATGCCGGAACCATCCGGCTCGGCTCGCTGCAGATGGTCGAGTTCGCCTATGGCCCGACCGGCCACAATGTGCATTACGGCCCGGTCCATAATCCCTGGAATGTCGACCACATCACCGGCGGCTCCTCCTCCGGCTCCGGCTCGGCGGTTGCCGCGCGATTGACCTTTGCGGCGCTGGGATCGGACACGGGCGGCTCGGTCCGCATGCCCGCGCATTTCTGCGGCGTCACCGGACTGAAGACGACCGTCGGCCGCGTCAGCCGCGCCGGCGCAATGCCGCTGTCGCAATCGCTCGACACCGTCGGCCCCCTGGCGCAGACCGCCGAGGATTGCGCGCTGCTGCTCGGCCTGATGGCAGGTAGCGACCCCGAGGATCCGACCGCCTCCACGCTGCCGGTGCCGGATTATCTCGAAGCCGCCAAGGGCTCGCTGAAAGGCCTCAAGATCGGCCTGCCGACTGCCTTCTATGTCGACGATCTTGATTCCGAGGTGGCGCGCATCCTCGACGAGACCATCGCCGTCCTCAAGCGCGAGGGCGCCGAGATCGTCAAGGTCGAGTTGCCCGACCAGCGCCAGCTCAGTTCGGCATCCCAGATCGTGCTTGCCGCCGAGGCGGCCGCCTTCCACAAGCGCTGGATGATCGAGCGTCCGCAGGATTACGGCCCGCAGGTGTTGATGCGGCTGCAGAACGGGCTCGCGGTTCCCGCCGTCAGCTATCTCGAGGCGATGCGCTGGCGCGGCCCGGCGCTTGCGGCCTACGATGCCGCGGTTGCCGGCTTGGATGCGGTGATTGCCCCGGCAGCGCCGGTGCCTGCGCCGACGATCGCCGAGAGCGATGTCGGCAATGGCCCTGGCGCCGAGGCGGTGATCCAGCGGCTGACGCGCTTCACCCGCCCGGTCAACTATCTCGGCCTGCCGTCGCTGGCGATCCCCTCGGGCTTCACCCGCACGGGGCTCCCGGTCGGCATGCAACTGATCGGCCGCTCCTTCGAGGAAGCCACGCTGCTCCGCATCGGCGCGGCGTTCCAGCGGGCCACCGATTTCCACGCCAAGGTGCCGAAGCTCGCATGACCAATCTTGTCGAAGTCCGGGATCTCAACATCCGCTTCACCGGCGAACGCACGGTGCACGCCGTCAATGATCTGAGCCTCTCGCTCGGTGAGGGCGAGGTGCTCGGCCTGCTCGGCGAATCCGGCTCCGGCAAGAGCGTCACGCTGCGCGCGTTGATGCGGCTGTTGCCGAAGAAGCGGACGCAGATCTCGGGCAGCGTCAAGGTGCTGGGACAGGACGTGCTGGCGATGGACGACGAGGCGCTGTCGAATTTTCGCGGCCAGACCGTCTCGATGATCTTCCAGGAGCCGGCGCTCGCGCTTGATCCGGTCTACACCATCGGCCGCCAGATCGCGGAAACCGTGATGCGGCATGAGGGCAAGAGCGAGCGCGAGGCGACGGCGCGTGCGCTCGAGATGCTGGAGGTGGTGCGCATTCCCTCCGCCAAGCGCCGGCTCGAATCCTATCCGCACGAGATGTCAGGCGGCATGCGCCAGCGCGCGATGATTGCGCTTGCGCTCGCCTGCAAGCCGAAGATCCTGCTCGCGGACGAGCCGACCACCGCGCTCGATGCCACCGTGCAGATCCAGATCCTGCTCCTGCTGCGCGAGTTACAGCGCGAATTCGGCATGTCCGTGATCTTCGTGACCCACGACATCGGGGTCGCGATCGAGATCTGCGACCGCGTCGCCGTCATGTATGCCGGGCAGATCGTCGAGCAGGGCAGTCTCCGTGGCATCGTGCGTTCTCCGGTCCATCCCTACGCCAAGGGCCTGCTGGCCTCGACCATCCATGGCGCCAAGCGCGGGGAGCGGCTGGAGACGATCCCGGGCACGCCCCCCTCGCTCGACCGTGCGCCGACCAGTTGCTCCTTCGCGCCGCGCTGCAGCCAGGCGCAGCCGCGCTGCTCCGAGCAGTTGCCGCCCGCCGTGCAGGTCACGCCGGACCGCATCGCGCGGTGCGTGCTGGCCGAAGTGTCTCTCCGTAGCCCGGGTGAAGCGCTAGCGTAACCCGGGGACCACTCGCCAACGCCGACGCAGTTGTCCCGGTTTCGCGTTCCGCTCCACCCGGGCTACGAAGTCGGCGGCCGTCATTAACCTTCCTGGACCTGAGGTTGCGCAGTGCGGAACTGCGCCGAAATTAACGCAACCAGAATGCGGCTGCCGCGACATAAATAGACGCTGGCCACAAACATCGGTAAAACGTGGTCAATACTTGACCTTTTTTGCAGAGATAAGCATTCATGGCAGCCGCTCCCGGCGTCCGGCGTTCCGAACTCGGCGATGCGCTGCGCGCCTGCCGCGCCGCCTTCATCGGCGTCGGCCTGATGAGCTGCGTGATCAACGTCCTGTATCTGACCGGCTCGATCTTCATGCTGGAGGTCTACGACCGCGTGCTGCCGAGCCGCAGCGTGCCGACCCTGGTCGGCCTGGTCGTGCTCGCCGCCGGCCTCTACATCGCCCAGGGCGTGCTTGATCTCCTGCGCGGACGGATCCTCGGGCGGATCGGCACCTCGCTGGACGAGGCGATCAATGCCCGTGTGTTCGACACCATCGTGCGCCTGCCGCTGCTGATGGGCAATCGCACCGAAGGCCTGCAGCCATTGCGCGATCTCGACAACGTCAGGTCGTTCCTCGGCAGCCAGGGGCCGGGCGCGTTCTTCGACCTGCCATGGCTGCCGCTCTATATGGCGATCTGCTTCGCCTTCCACTGGCTGCTCGGCGTCACCGCGCTGGTCGGCGCGATCATCCTGATCACGCTGACGCTGATCACCGAATTCATGTCGCGCAGCCCCGCCAAGGAGGCCATGACGCTCGCCGCCCGTCGCAACGATCTCGCGGCGGCGAGCCGCCGCAACGCCGAAGTGCTGGTTGCGATGGGCATGTCCGGCCGGCTGCAGCGGCGCTGGAGCGAGGCCAATGAGAATTATCTCGCGGGCAACCAGCGCGCGAGCGACGTTGCCGGCGGGCTCGGCGCGGTCGCCAAGGTGCTGCGGATGATGCTGCAGTCCGCGGTGCTCGCGGTCGGCGCCTATCTCGTCATCTTCCAGGAGGCGACCGGCGGCATCATCATCGCGGGTTCCATCCTCAGCGCCCGCGCACTGGCGCCGATCGATCTCGCGATCGCGCATTGGAAGGGGTTTGTCGCTGCGCGGCAGAGCTGGCATCGGCTCAGCCGGCTGCTGCAGCAGATGCCGCCGGCCGGCACTCAGACCGTGCTGCAGGCGCCGACCAAGCGGCTGTCGGTCGAGGCCGTCTCGCTTGCGGCACCGGGCGACCAGCGGGTGATCGTGGCCGACGTGGCGTTCGTGCTCGAAGCCGGCAGCGGCGTCGGCATCATCGGTCCCAGCGGCTCAGGCAAGTCATCGCTGGTGCGCGCGCTGGTCGGCGTCTGGATGCCGTTCCGCGGCAAGGTGCGGCTCGACGGCGCCGCGCTCGACCAATGGTCGCCGGACGTGCTCGGCCGCTATGTCGGCTATCTGCCGCAGGACGTCGAACTGTTCGCGGGCACGGTGGCGCAGAATATCTCTCGCTTCGACGCGGGCGCGAAGTCGGACGATATCATCGCCGCCGCCAAGGAAGCCGGCGTGCACGAGATGATCATCAAGATGCGCGAGGGCTACGACACGCAGGTCGGCGAGCAGGGCACGGCGCTGTCGGCCGGCCAGGCGCAGCGGATAGCGCTGGCGCGCGCGCTCTATGGCGATCCGTTCCTGATCGTGCTGGACGAGCCGAATTCCAATCTCGATAGCGAAGGCGACGAGGCGCTGACGCGGGCGGTGCGCTCGGCGCGCGAGCGCGGCGCCATTGTGGTGGTGGTGGCGCATCGGCCGATCGGGATCGAGGGCGTCGACCAGATCCTGGTGCTGAAGGAAGGCCGCATACAGGCCTTCGGCCCAAAGGAAACCGTGCTGGCGCAGGTGCTGCAGCCGCGCGTCGCCCCGGCGCCGCCGATCAAGATCGTCTCCGATGCGGGAGCCAAATCATGAGCGAAGAATCGCGCAGGGCGCAGCGCTCGATCCGGCTGCATCTGGTCGTTGGCCTCGTCGTCGTGCTGGTGGTGGCCGGCGGCTTCGGCGGCTGGGCTTCCACCGTGCCGATCTCGGGCGCCTTGATCGCGCCGGGCTCGGTGGTGGTCGATTCCAACGTCAAGAAGGTGCAGCACCCGACCGGCGGCGTGGTCGGCGAGGTGCGCGTGCGCGACGGCGACCTCGTCAAGACCGGCGACATCGTGGTGCGGCTGGACGAGACGGTGGTGAAGGCGAGCCTTGCGATCGTGGTCAAGACGCTCAACGGGCTCTATGCGCGCGCGGCGCGCCTTGAGGCCGAGCAGCAGGGACGCGACAGGATCGTCTTTCCGAAGGTCTTGGCCGACCGCGCCGAGGATCCCGACGTCCGCGACGTCCTGGCGAGCGAAACCAAGCTGTTCGAGGTCCGCGTCAACGGCCGCATCGGCCAGAGGGCGCAACTGCGCGAGCGCGTTACCCAGCTCAAGGAGGAGATCGAGGGCCTGAGGGCGCAGGAGGTCGCCAAGGACAAGGAGATCGAGCTGGTGCAGCAGGAGCTCGTCGGCGTCCGCCAGCTCTATGACCAGCGTCTGGTACAGCTCACGCGCCTGAACACGCTCGAGCGCGACGCTGCGCGGCTCGCCGGCGAACGGGCGCAATACATCGCTGCCCGCGCGCAGGCCAAGGGCAAGATCACCGAGACCGAGCTGCAGATCATCCAGGTCGACAAGGACATGCTGGCCGAGGTTTCCAAGGATCTGCGCGAGACCAACGACAAGATCGGCGAATTCGTCGAGCGCAAGGTGACTGCCGAAGACCAGCTTCGCCGCATCGACATCCGGGCGCCGCAGGACGGCATGGTGCTGCAGTCGACGGTGCACACCGTCGGCGGCGTGATCACCGCGGGCGATGCCATCATGATGATCGTGCCGCAGGCCGACGCTCTTTCGGTGGAGGCCAAGGTCAATCCGCAGGATATCGACAAGCTGCAGATCGGCCAGAAGACGCTCTTGCGCCTGTCGGCCTTCAACCAGCGCACCACGCCGGAGATCAGCGGCGTCGTCACCCGTGTCTCGGCCGACGTCACCACCGACCAGCGCACCGGGCAGAGCTTCTACACCATCCGCGTCTCGATGCCGCCGGACGAGATCAAGCGCCTCGGCGACGTCAAGGTTATCCCGGGCATGCCGGTCGAAGCCTTCGTCCAGACCGGCGACCGCACCATGCTGTCCTATCTGATGAAGCCCCTGAGCGACCAGTTCATGCGCTCGTTCCGGGAGAAGTGAGTCTTGTCGTCCCGGGCTTAAGACGACGACGAGGAACTGCCGTGCCTCCTCTCCGTCATTGCGAGCGGAGCGAAGCAATCCATGCCTCCGCAAGCGGTGACATGGATTGCTTCGTCGCTATCGCTCCTCGCAATGACGGGAACACTTCACGTCGTCGCGCCCGCGTTCGGGCGACAGCTAGCGTAAATTCTCCAGCAGCAAATTCAGCGCTGTCTTCGCGAACGCCTGCATGTTTGCTTGCCGGTCGCTGCTGCCGGTCTCGAGCGTGATCACGGCTTCCAGAGGTCCCGCCAGCGCCATGCAGCTATGGCCCGCCGCGTCGCCGTAGCGGTTGCCGGTGGGGCCCGCCGCGCCGGTTTCGGACAGACCCCAGTCGGTCGCAAGGCGCGCGCGGATCTGGCTCGCGAGCAGCTTTGCGTAAGGTTCCGACGCGGAGCGGATGCCCTTCATCGTCTCGTTGGGAATGTCCATCAGCACGCGCCGTGCATCGCGGGTGTAGATCACGCCGCCGCCGATGAAATAGGCGGATGCGCCGGGCACGGCGAGCAGCGCCGCCGAGATCAGGCCACCGGTCGAGGATTCCGCCACTGCAATCGTCTGCTTCCGCTCGATTAGCCTCGCTGCAATCTTTTCCGCAATGGACACCAGTTCGTTCATCGGCCGCCTCTCTTGTTGTTTGCCATGAAAATTCTCCGGGGCGTCCTGCCTTCCTAGCACATCACTTCGGCTCCTGCCGAGTTGCGGGCTAGTGGCAGGCCTGCTTGAATGCAGAGCAATCAACGGGCGCGGCGCACGCGCTTAAACGAGGAAACGTCATGACGTCGCCGATCGGGGGTGGCGTGGATTGCGATCTGCATCCCGCCGTGCCCCATCTGACCAGCCTGTTGCCGTACATGAACGACTACTGGCGCGACCAGGTGACGACGCGTGGCATGACGGATCTGCTGTCGCAATCCTATCCGGTCAATTCACCGATCTCGGCGCGGCCGGATTGGCGGCCGGCGCAGGGCAAGCCCGGCTCCAATCTTGCCGACATGCAGCGCCAGGCGCTCGACAAGTTCGGTGTCGCCTATGGCATCTGCAATCCTCTCTATGGTGTGCAGATGGTGTTCAGTGAGGACATGGCTGATACGTTCTGCCGCGCGCTGAACGACTGGCTCGCCAGGGAATGGCTCGACAAGGACGATCGGCTGCGCGGCTCGATCGTGATCCCCGTGCAGAGCATCGAGAAATCCGTGAGGGAGATCGAACGCTGCGGGCAAGATCCGCGCTTCGTCCAGGTGCTGATGCTTGTTATGGGCGACATGCCCTTGGGCAAGCGGCACTATTGGCCGATCTATGCCGCGGCGGAGCGCCTGGGCTTGCCGATCGGCGTGCACGCCGGCAGCGCCTATCACAACCCGCCGACCTCGGTGGGCTGGGGTTCCTATCACATCGAGGATTATGTCGCGCAGGCGCAGGCGTTCCAGACGCAATTGACCAGCCTGATCGTCGAGGGTGTGTTCGCCCGCCATCCGAACCTGAAAATGGTGATGCTGGAAAGCGGCTTCACCTGGCTGCCGCCCTATCTCTGGCGCCTGCACAAGTTCTGGCGCGGCGTCCGCATGGAGACGCCGTGGGTCGATCGCGCGCCGCTGGAGATTGTGCGCAGCAACATCCGCTTCTCGCTGCAGCCGGTCGATGCGCCGCCGGAAGGCGAGACGCTGAACCGATTGTTCGACCATATGCAGTCGGACGAATTGCTCCTATTCTCGACCGACTATCCGCACTGGCAATTCGACGGCGACGAGGTGCTGCCGAAGGGGATTTCGCCCGACCTGGTCCGCAAGATCATGATCGACAATCCGCTCGCGACTTATAGCCGGTTGAAGCTACCTGTGAAGGAGACGACGCCATGAACGTCCAGATTCGTGAACGTCCCGATGCGGCATCGTCCACCAGCATCAAGACCGCGATCGCCGATTGCGACATCCATCCGGCGCGCGCTACCCAAACTGAGCTCTATCCATTCCTCGCCGAACGCTGGCACGCACATCTCGAAACCTTCGGTGTGCATCCCTATCAGGGCATAATGGGTGGCCCGCCCTATCCCAAGGCGCAGCCGAATGCGTCGCGCCGCGACGCCTATCCGCCGGAAGGCGGGCCGCAGGGCTCCTCGCTCTCCTTCATGCAGCAGCAGCATCTCGATCCGAACAATGTCGCGCTCGGCGTGCTCAACCCGCTCAACACCGGGCAGGGCATCCGCAATCAGGATCTGGCGGCGGCGATCTGTTCCGCGATCAACGACTGGCAGATCGAGAAATGGACCAGCAAGGACGCGCGCCTCAAGGGTTCTGTCGTCGTCGCCAATGAGGACGGGCAGGCCGCGGCCGCGGAAATCCGCAGGCGCGCCGGCGATGCGAACTTCGTGCAGGTGCTGCTGCTGAGCCGCAATGTCGAGCCGCTCGGCCAGCGCCGCTATTGGCCGATCTATGAGGCCGCGGAGGAAGCCGGGCTTCCGGTCGGCGTCCATGCCTTCGGCTTCGGCGGCAATCCCATCACCGCCTCCGGCTGGCCGAGCTTCTACATCGAGGAGATGGTCGGCCACTCGCAATGCCAGCAGACCGCGCTGGCGAGCCTCGTGCTCGAAGGCGTGTTCGAGCGTTTTTCGAAACTGAAGATGGTGATGGTCGAGGCCGGCTTCGGCTGGGCGCCGTCGCTGGCCTGGCGGCTCGACAAGGTGTTCGAGCGGCTCCATGCCGAGGTGCCGCATCTGAGGCGCAAGCCGTCGGACTATATCCGCGACCATATCTGGTGGACCACGCAGCCGATGGAGGATCCTGATAGCCGCGAGCATCTGTTCCATATCATCGAGTGGATCGGCTGGGACAGGCTGTTGTTCGCGACCGACTACCCGCATTGGGACTATGACGAGCCCTCGCGCGTGCTGCCGGCCGGCGTCAGCGACGCCAACAAGCAGGCGTTCTATCTCGACAATGCGCGCAAGCTGTACGGGCTCGCATGATCCGGAAAAGTGGGAACCGGTTTTCCGAAAAGATCATGCGCGAGAATCGCTGATGGTCAGGCATGTGGTTGCCCCGGTGAATGAACTGCCGCCGGGCACACGGAAGTTCATGGAGATCGACGGCCGGCCCATCGCGGTCTTCAACGTCAAGGGCGAGTTCTTCGGCCTCTTGAACCGCTGCCCGCATCAGGGCGCTTCGCTGTGCGAGGGACCGTTGATCGGGCTCGCGCAATCGTCCGATCCGGGCGAGATCGAGTACACGAAACTCGGCGAGATCATCCGTTGTCCCTGGCACGGATGGGAATTCGACATCCGCACCGGCCAGTCCTACTGCGACCCCAAGCGCTTCCGCGCGCGGGCCTATCCGGTCAATGTCGAGCCGGGCACGAACGTGGTGAAGGGTCCGTATGTCGCGGAGACTATCGCGGTGTCCGTGGAAAGCGACTACGTCGTGGTGGATTTGTAGTGGAGTTGTAGGGTGGGCAAAGCGAAGCGTGCCCACCATTTCATGCTGTGCTCGCGATGGTGGGCACGCTGCGCTTTGCCCACCCTACGGCTTCGCGCTCCCCGGTAATTGCTCCGTCAGGCGGCAACCGCTTCGCGCGCCTCGACTCGCTCGCCGCCACGATAGACCGTCAAGGTCGCGATGATGCCGAGCGTTGCCGCGAGCATCAGCCAGAAGCCCGGCGATGCCTTGTCGCCGGTGTGGTCGATCAGCCAGGTCGACGCAAATGGCGTGAACGTGCCGAACAGCGCCGCCGCCAGTGCAAAGGCGAGCGAGAAGCAGGTGGTGCGCACATGCGCCGGCACGATCTCGACCAGGCAGCCGAGCATGGTGCCGCTGTAGACGCCGAAATAGAACGAGAACATCATCTCGACCGCCAGCATCTTGCCGAAGGTCGGCGCGGCAACCAGCCAGTGCAGTGCAGGATAGGCCGTGATCAAGGAAAGCCCGGCGATCGTCAGCAGCACCGGCTTGCGGCCGAGCCGATCGGAGACCGCGCCGCCGACCGGGTTCCAGATGAAATTGGTCACTGCCACCAGCAGCGTCACCAGCAGTGCGTCATGCGTCGACAGTTTCAGCACGTTCTTGCCGAAGGTCGGCGTGTAGACGGTGACGAAGTAGAAGGTCGTGGTGGTCAGGATCGCGATCATCATGCCGAGGATCACGATGCGCCAGTTCGCGAGCGCGGACGCGAACACTTCGGACGCGGACGGATGCCGCTTCATGGCGAGGAACGCCGGCGTCTCCTCCAGCGTCCGCCGCAGCACGAAGATGAAGGGGATGATCAGGCAGCCGATGAAGAACGGGATGCGCCAGCCCCAGGCCGACACCGTCGCCGGCGAGATCATCTCGCTCAGGACATAGCCGACGATCGCGGCGACGAAGATCGCGACCTGCTGGCTCGCCGACTGGAACGAGGTGTAGAAGCCGCGGTTGCCGGGCGTTGCGATCTCCGACAGATAGACCGAGACGCCGCCAAGCTCGACGCCGGCGGAAAAGCCCTGCAGCAGCCGGCCGATCAGCACGATGACGGGCGCGGCAATGCCGATCGTCGAATAGCTCGGGCAGATCGCGATGACCACCGTGCCCACAGCCATGATCGCGAGCGTGACGATCAAGCCCTTGCGGCGTCCGATGCGGTCGATATAGGCCCCCAGCACGATCGCGCCGACCGGGCGCATCAGCGCGCCCAGCCAGAACACGCCGAACGTGTTGAGCAGCGAGGCGGTCTCGTTGTCGGAGGGGAAGAACGCCTTGCCGATCGCGCTCGCATAGAAGCCGAACAGGAAGAAATCGAACTGCTCGAGGAAATTGCCGCTGGTCGCGCGCAGGATGGCGCCGATGCGCGATTTGATCTGCGGTATCTCTGCCGTGCTCGTTGGCGCCATGCGCGTCTTCTCCCCGTGCTGCGACGAAAAGCCTCGTCTGCGCGGCAATTTGGCACAGCTATGCGGTGCGACCAACCCGCAAACGCGCCGGTCACCGGGAAATCTGCAGGTTTTTCAGGTCTTCAGGGCTTGCTTTGGGCCGATGCCACCATCCACTGCCGGAATGCGGCAAGCTTCGGCGAATCAGCCCGCGCCTGCGGCGAGACCAGATAGAAGCCGGCATCGGCGGGGAGCGTGATCTTGAAGGGGACCACCAGCCGCCCCTTGGCGATGTCGTCCTGCACATAGGATGTCCGGCCCATGGCGACGCCGATGCCGTCGATCGCGGCCTGGATGGTCATGAAGATCAGGTCGAAGGTGATGCCCGGCTGCTTTGAGAGGTCGGCCGGCAGCCCGGCCGCCGTCAGCCACAGCCGCCAGTCGTCACTGTTGGCGTTGCTGGTGTGCAGGAGCACGTGGCCGCGGAGGTCTTCAGGGCATTTCAGCGGCTTCTCACCGTTGAGCAAGGACGGGCTGCAGACTGGAAACAGCTCGTCCGCCATCAGCCAGTCGGCGCGCAATCCCTGCCATTGACCGCGGCCGTAGCGGATCGCGGCGTCGACATTGTCGCGCTGGAAGTCGACCAGGCTGGTCGAGGTGGTGATGCGGACGTCAACGCCGGGATGCGCCTCCTGGAATGTGGAAAGCCGCGGCAGCAGCCATTTCGCGGCGAGCGAGGCCAGCGTCGACACTGTCAGCACGTGGTCGTCCTCGCGCCGCAGCAGCCGGTCGGTGGCAAGCTTCAGGTCGTTGAAGGCGGCGCGGACGCCCGGGAGATATTCGGCCGCCTTCGGCGTCAGCGTCAGCGCCCGGTTCTGCCGCACGAACAGCCGGACGCCCAGCTCCTGCTCGAGCCGCTTGATCTGATGGCTGATCGCGGTCTGCGTCACGTTCAGCTCGGCGGCCGCCTGGGTGAAGCTCAGGTGCCGCGCCGCGGCCTCGAAGGCCCGCAAACCGTTCAGCGAAGGCAGCCTCGCGGTCATCTCCTGCATCCGTCCTGATATATGACTTTATCTCATGTGAAGCGGGACAAAGTGTCGTTTGTGCAAGGCAGAAATAGCGCCGATATTTCGTGTGAGAGATTAGCCATAGGAGCTGAGCATGTCCACTTGCACCCATGAATCGATGATAAATCATCATGGACAGGGCCTGTTCGCAAAGGCCTTCACCCAATTAAGCGAGACCCTCCACGTCTGGCATCAGCGCTACGAGACGCGCCGCGAGTTGGCCCAGTGGTCCGAGCGCGATCTCCACGACATCGGCAAGTCCTGGAGCGACGTCGCCCACGAAGCCGAAAAACCCTTCTGGCGGGCATGAGATGACGCCAATGCTGGCGTCGCCGCCGAAGCGGGGCGCCAGCCAATTTCTTTCGGAGAGCGTGTCATGACCACCCTGCGTCTCGACGATCTCAAGCAGTATTCCGACGTGCTGCGTTCGCGCAGCGGCGACAAGATCACCGTGCGTTTCGTCGAGCCGCGCGATGCGGAGGAGTTGCAGAATTACTTCCGCTCGCTCTCGACCCGCTCCCGTTACAACCGTTTCTTTGGCGCCATGCGCGAACTGCCGAAGAACGTGCTGGAAAATTTCGTGCATGTCGGCGAGCGCGAGCAGTTCAGCGTGGTCGCCACCGGGATGGTTGACGGCTTCGAAGTCATCGTCGGCGAAGCGCGCTATGCCTTCCATGCGGAGGATGCGAGCATCGAGTTCGGCGTCTCGATCGACGACCGCTGGCAGGGCCAGGGCATCGGCCGGGCGCTCCTGAAGAATCTCGAATGCCGCGCCGCTGCGCTCGGTGCGGTGCGCCTGTTCGGCGACACCTTGCGTTCCAACGACGCCATGATCGGGCTGGCGAAAAAGGCAGGTTACGCCTTCACCAACAGCCCCGGCGACTGGAAGCTGGTGCGCTTTGCGAAACACATCGCTATCGAACCGCGGGATATCCCATGTGCCAGTTGGCGGCTCGCTGCCGCCGACAAGGCCGCTTTCTCCTCGCTTGCGGTTTGATCACTGGCCCGGTTCTGGCCGCCCCAGAACCGGGCTTTTTTCTTTTTGTTGCTTACGAGGCTGCCCGCCATCACTCTAGTGTCGTCCCGGGCTTGCGCGCCGCGGCGAAGCCTTTGGCGTAGCCGGGACCCGGGA
>NZ_PSRR01000033.1 GCF_004296405.1 Bradyrhizobium sp. Leo170 | reverse complement strand
CGGAGGCTTCCGCGGCGGTGGCTTCGGAGGCGGGATGCATGCCATAGGCGGAGGTCCGCGTTTCGGCGGCATGGGCGGAGGACCGCGTTTTGCCGCCATAGGCGGAGGACCGCGTTTTGTGGGTGGGCGGTTTGCCAGTGCGCGGTTCGCGAATGCTGCATTCGCGCCTCGCTTCGCGAGCCCTGCCTTTCGAGGCGCAGCCTTTCGAAGCGCAGCCTTCCGGCATGGCTTCCATAACCGCTTCTTCCGCAACCGCTTCAATCGCTTTGCGTTCATCGGCGTGCCCTTCGGCTACGCCGCCTACGCCGGCTACTACGACGACTGCTGGACCAGAGTGTGGACGGGATATGGACTGCAGTGGGTCAACGTCTGCGGGTACGACGGTTACTACTGACTGCCGAACGACGGTGTGATGATCGTGCCAGGGTACCTTCCGGCGAAGCCTCGCCGGGTGGGCCTTGGGTAATCGTCACATTCATGTGAGCCGTCCCGCGCAACCATCGGAGTACGATGAGCGTCTCCGACAAAGCCAGTTGCGCGACGTCCTGGTCTGCAGGAACGCCGCGCCTTCGTGGCCAGTCATTCGGAAGAAGACCATGACGGCAGGTCATCGCCGCATTCTGGTCGTCGAGGACGACCCGGAAACCGCCGGCCAACTCGCCGAGCAACTCACGAGCAGCGGCTACGAGGTGGATCTGGCCGCGAGTGGCAACGAAGCCCTGCGCCGCGGCACGTCTCGCGACCATGCCCTGATCACGATCGACCGCATGCTTCCCGACATCGATGGCCTCGCGGTCATGCGTCAATTGCGCGACGGTGGCGTCGCCGCTCCCTTCCTGATCATCAGCGCGCTCGGCGAGGTCGATGATCGGGTCCGTGGCCTGCGCGCCGGCGGCGATGATTATCTGGTCAAACCTTTCTCCTTTGTCGAATTGCTGGCGCGGCTGGAAGCGCTTGGCCGGCGCAGCGAAACCATCGCCAAGGACACCATCCTGCGGGTCGGCGATCTCGCCATCGACCTGATCTCGCGCACCGCCAACCGCCGCGGCAAGGACATTCCGCTGCTCCCGCGGGAATTTCAGCTTCTGGAGTATCTGGTCCGCAACGAAGGCCGCGTCGTCTCCCGCGCGATGCTGCTGCAGCACGTGTGGGATCTCCACTTCGATCCCTCGACCAATATCATCGACGTCTATGTCGGACGCGTGCGTCGCAAGGTCGACGACCAGCAGGCCTATCCGTTGATCCATACCGTCCGCGGCATGGGGTACTGTCTCCGTGCTCCTGGCTGATACACTGAGGTCAACGACCTTCAAGCTGGCGCTGGCCGCGATCGTGACCTTTGGCGTAATCGCCTCCGCCATCTTCATCTGTGTCTATCTGTCCACTGCCTCTTTCGTGCGCAGCCGATCAGATCAGGCCATCATGGCCGAATATTCCAGTTTGCTCGGCGCCTACGAGCGATCAGGACGCAGGGAACTGATCGAGCTGATCCGAAATCGGATAGCTGGCAGCAGTCCTGCAGAACACGTGTATCTCCTGGTCGATCATGCATCGGCTGTTCTCGCCGGCAATCTCGACAAATGGCCTTCGGCGGCCACGGCAGCGCAGGGATGGACGGAGTTTCATGCCCCTCGTGCGTCGGATGCGGCAAGTCAATCGCGGTTTCGCGCCATGTCTGCAACGCTGCCGGGCGCGATCGCCTACTGGTGGGAACTGATATCAGCGACCTCGACAGCTTTGCCGCCAAGATCTGGGCGGCGGTAATTGCGATCATTTTCTTGATGTTTGTGATTGCGGTGGTGGCGAGCATCCTGGTCACGCAGCGAACGGTGGGACGAATAGAAGAGATCAACGCGACCAGCCGGGCCATCATGCAAAGCGGCCTCGACAAGCGAATTCCGCTGCGCGGCAGTCATGACGAATGGGATCGCGTGGCGGAGAACCTGAACCTGATGCTCGATCGCATCGAGGCCTTGATGGGCGACGTCAAGCAGGTGAGCGACAATGTCGCGCATGATCTGCGGACGCCGCTCACCCGGATGCGCGGACGGCTGGAGAAGGCCTTTCACGGCGGGCGTATCGGCGAGAACGATCAAGCGCTGATCGGCGACACGATCGCGGACCTCGATGCCGTCTTGGGGATGTTTTCGTCGATCACGCGGATCGCGCATATCGAGACCCAGGTGCGCAAGGGCGCGTTTCGCAACGTGAACCTGGTCGAGATCGCAAGCGAGGTCGTCGAGCTCTATGATGCCGCGGCGGAGCGCGATGGCACCGATCTTTCCATAACTGGCGACCGCGAGGTGCGGGTCACCGGCGACCGCGATCTCCTGTTCGATGCCATCGCCAACCTCGTGGACAATGCCATCAAGCACGGCCGCGCCGGTGGCAAGATCGTGGTTGCCTGCGAAAATGTCGATGACGGGGCCGTCATTGCGATCACAGATGACGGGCCCGGAATTCCCCAGTGCGAACGCGACCATGTCTTCAAGCGATTTTACCGGCTCGAGCAGAGCCGCTACACGCCTGGAAACGGCCTTGGACTGAGCCTAGTCGCCGCGGTGGCCAACCTTCATGGCGCCCGGATCGAGATGCTCGATCATTCACCGGGTCTTCAGTTCAAGCTCTGGTTCTCGGCGCCGGCGAGTTAGCGGAATTATCTGTCGACAACAGGCCAGTGAAGAGCGGACGGGCGTAGAGCCGAACCGCGGTCTCCGGGGTGATACCAGGCGCCCATCGCTGCAACTCGGACGCTGCATTGACCATCGTCGACACGAGCTGCGCGGCAATGGAGGCGTCGAGCGTGCGCACCTGGCCCTGTTCCATTCCTTCCACGATAAACCTGCCGAAACGCTCGGTGAGGCGGTTGAGCCCGGCCTGGGCATCCTTTCGCCGGCCGAGCGGGAGCGCACCCCAGGCAGTGATCCGCAGCAGGGGTCCCTGATCGGACAGTTGAAAGCGGACAAGCTCCCGCGCGCTCGTGCAGAGGCGAGCCCAACCGGATGGGCTGCGCTCGATGGCGAGCGACTGCATTCTCCGGACCACGTCAAAGGTTCGTTCGAAGCAGGCGAGGATCAATTCGTCCTTGCTCGTGTAGTGATGATAGAACGATCCCTTGGTCAGGTTGAGGCTGCTCGCGATCCTTTCCAGCGATGCGCCGCGATAGCCCTGTTCATTCACCATCATGGTGGCCGCGCGCAGAAAGGCCTCTGGAACGACGTCCCGTGCGGTCGCAGCTCGCGGCCAACCGAGCTCGGGCGCTCCGCCTTCCCGCCAGGATTTGGGGGACCGGGCAAGGCCATCGATCAGGATCGCAGACATCCTTTCAGCCGCCGGCCGATAGTCGGACGGCTCATAGCGTGATATCCACGCCCGCATCATGTTGACGAGCGACAGCAGGAGGTGGGCTCTCGCATTTCGCGACAGGCGATCTTCCGCCGACTCGCTGCGGGGAAGCAGCGAGCGCACGCTGCGGAACAGATCGTTGTAGGCGTCGAACACGCGACGTGCATGGGATCCGGTCAGTGCGCGGATATCGTTGAAGAACACCAGCTCGTCTCGCGTGCCGGTGGCGATCTCCGCCAAGAGATTGGCGTAGCCGCATACGTAGCTGCGGATTCTGTCTTCCGGCCGGCTCTCCCGTGCCGCGTCGAGGACCACGGTTTTGGTTGTCTCTATCGCCGCGAGCAGACATGCCGCCGCGAGGTCTTCCTTGCGGCGATAGTAGTAGGTGATGCTGTGGGTCAGGAGGCCGACATCCGCTGCGATCTCGGCAAGGGTCGCGCCCTTCAGGCCATCGCGGTTGAACAGGCGCGCCGATGTTCCGATGATCGCCTCGCGCCGCTTCAGGTATTTTTGCGTGTACCGAGCCGGATCACTGCGCCGCGTCGACCTCTCGGACGGCATTATTGTGCGGCCATGTCGTGGAGGTGGCAGGCGACGGCCCGACCGGCACCGAGGTCGCGCAGCGCAGGATCCTCGTGTCGACAGCGATCCATCGCAAGCGGACAGCGCGTGTGAAAGCGACAGCCGGACGGCGGATTCATGGCGCTCGGCACCTCGCCCGAGACCGGAACGCGTTTGCGGGTGGCCTCGACGACGGGATCTGCGACCGGCACGGCCGCCAGCAGTGCCTGGGTATAAGGATGGAGCGGCTTACGATAAATCTCGTCCCGCGCCGCGATTTCGACGATCCGCCCAAGGTACATCACGGCGATGCGGTCGCTGACGTGGCGGACCACGGCAAGGTCATGGGCGATGAAGAGATAGGCCATGCCGAGCCGTTGCTGCAGCTCGACGAAGACGTTCACGACCTGCGCCTGGATCGACACGTCAAGCGCAGAGACCGGCTCATCGCAGATGATGAGTGCGGGCTCGAGCGCCAGCGCGCGCGCAATGCCGATCCGCTGTCGTTGGCCGCCGGAGAATTCGTGCGGGAAGCGGTCGGCCATGTCGGGCAACAGCCCGACAGTCCGCATCAACTGGGCGATCCGTTGATCAAAGGCCTTCCTGTCGTTCGCGAGGCCATGAACCTCGAGCGGTTCGCCGATGATATCGCGGACCTTCATGCGCGGATTGAGCGATCCGAACGGATCCTGATAGACCATCTGCATGCGCCGGCGCAGCGGACGCAGGCTGGACTTGTCGAAATGGGTAATGTCCTGGCCTTCGAACTCGATACGCCCGCCGGACGGCTCCAACATCCGCAGGATTGCAAGGCCCGTCGTCGATTTTCCGCAACCGCTCTCGCCGACAAGGCCAAGCGTCTCGCCGCGTTTCAACTGGAAGGAGACGCCGTCGACGGCCTTTACCGTCGCCACCTGCTTGCGGAACACCGCGCCCTTGTGCACGGGGAAGTGCACCTGCAGATCGTCGACGCGGAGGAGGACATCGGCCTCAGACATGTGCAGGTGTCTCCAGCCAGCAGGCGGTTTGGTGTTGCGGGCCTATCTCGGCCAGCGCCGGCCGCTCGCGCTGGCAAAGCTCGGTGGCCTGCCTGCAGCGCGGCGCAAACGCGCATCCCGTCGGTAGCCTGGCGAGGTTGGGCGGCTGTCCCTCGATCGGCACCAGCCGCTTGCTGGTGTCGCCGTCGAGCCGCGGCACCGATGCCATCAAGCCGCGTGTGTAGGGGTGGCGGGGATTGGCGTAAAGCTCACGCGCAGGCGCCTGTTCCACCACGCGCCCCGCATACATCACGACAACCCTGTCGGCATAGCGCGCAACGACTCCGAGGTCGTGCGTGATCAGGATCAGCGAGCAGCGAGAACCTTGCGCGAGGTCCTTCAGCAGATCGAGGATCTGCGCCTGAACGGTCACGTCCAGCGCCGTGGTCGGCTCGTCCGCGATGATCAGCCGTGGCTCGCAGGCCAGCGCCATCGCGATCATGGCACGCTGGCGCATGCCGCCCGAGAACTGATGCGGATAGGCGCGGAGCCGCGATTCCGCATCCGACATCCGCACCCGTCCGAGCAGTTGCTTGGCCGTGCCGAGCGCCGCATCCCAGGGCTTGCGCCGATGGACATTGATCGGTTCGGCAACCTGCAATCCCACCGTGAGCACCGGATTGAGCGAGCTCATCGGCTCCTGGAAGATCATGG
Source organism: Bradyrhizobium sp. Leo170 (assembly GCF_004296405.1). GTDB lineage: Bacteria > Pseudomonadota > Alphaproteobacteria > Rhizobiales > Xanthobacteraceae > Bradyrhizobium. Next base: position 36,084 of record NZ_PSRR01000033.1, on the reverse strand, counting down.
CGATGCGGTTGCCGCGTATCTCCATGATCTCGCGCTCGGAGAGCTTGGTGAGGTCAGTGCCTTCGAACAGGATCTCGCCGCTTTCGATCCGGCCGGGCGGCGAGGGGATCAGGCGCAGGATCGACAGCGCGGTCACGCTCTTGCCTGAGCCCGACTCGCCAACGATCGCCACCGTCTCGCCCACGCCGACATCGAAGGAGACATCATCGACGGCAGTCACCGCCCCCCGCCCGCGACCGAACCGGGTCACGAGGTTGCGTACGCTGAGGAGAGGTTTGGCTGCCGCCGTCATTGCGAGGCTCATTTCCCTAGAGCATATTCGGTTCTGATTGCATCAGAACCGAAGCTCTAGATTCTTTGTTTTGACGCGTTTTCTGCGCAGATAAGTCTACGCAATCTGCGTAAACTTGATTGCTATGCGAACCGGTGTCCACTTCGCTCGAAAACGCTCTAATAGCCAAGCTTCTTCTTCAAATCTTGATCGATCCAGAGTCGAGCATGGATAGGACCGGGTCGCTCGGAGCCGACACGCAGTTCGCCGCCATAGTTCTTCACCCACGGCCACCATGCCGTATAGAAGTAGTCGACGGGCAGCCAGATATAGGGGACCTTGTCCACGATCTCGCGCGTCAACGCCTTGATCATTTCCTGGCGCTTTGACTCGTCCCGCTCCAGGTAGACGTCGTTCATCTTTTTATCGAACTCTGGATCGGAGTATTGCGACGGATTCCAGGTCTGCTTGGTGACGAAGCTCTTGCGGATCGACGTCGTGGGATTGGTGTGGCCGTTGCGCATGAAATAGCCCGCGGCGTTGGTCTTCGTCGTCATGGCGGAGAGGAAGGCGCCATATTCCATCGGCTGGATCTCCAGCTTGACGCCCACTTTCTCTAGATAAGCCGCAACCAGCGGCAGCAGATCCATGTGATCCGGCGAGCAGGAGCAGACCTGGACCTTGAAGGAGAAGCCGTTTGGGTATCCGGCCTCCTTCAGCAAGGCCTTCGCCTTGTCAGGATTGTAGGTGAAGAGCTCCTTCACGCTGTCGGGCATGCTCTCCAGCGGCTCGTAATAGCCGATGTAGTCCGGATGCATGGGATAGGCGAACAGTTCGGCATTGCCATTATAGTAGGAGGCCACGATCTCCTTCTTGTTGACCGCCATGTTCAGGGCGCGTCGCACACGAATGTCGTCGAACGGCTTGGTGTCGACGCGCATGGCGAGGAAGGTGCCGCCGGTCCCGAGCGAACGCGACCACTGCAATTGGGGCGCACTCTTCTTCAATTCGTCCACGGCGGTCCATCTGATCGATTCGAGAAGGTCGAGCTTGGCAGTGCGGAGCGCGGTGAGGTATGTGGCCTCGTCCTTTATGGTGCGATAGACGATCTTGTCGACGAACGGCAGCTTGTACTCCTGGCCGCCGATCTTTTCCTTGTCCCAGTAGACCGGGTTCTTCGAGAATGTGACCGCGTTGCCCTGGACATAGTCGGTCAGCATGAATGGGCCGGTGCCGTTGGCGTTCTTCCAGTTGCCGGCGCCGGCGTCGACCACTTCCTGCGGCACGATGCCGGAATAGTAGCCCCAGCCGAAACGGTAATCCCACTCGGCGTGATAGTTGTTGAAGGTAAAGACGACCGTATGCGGGTCGGTCGCCTCGACTTTCTGCACATGATCGAAATAGGTCGGGACCTTCTTCGGGCTCTTGTCGAGGCGGTAGTAGCTTTGCACGACGTCGTCGGCGACGAGTTCGCGTGAGGCCATAACGCCCGGCTTTTCGGGAAACATGACGCCCTTGCGGAGCTTGACCTCGACTCGGAGTGGATTTTCCTTCCATTCCCAGCTTTCCGCGAGTTCACCCTTGATGGCGTCGCTCGGCAGCCAGGCGTCGGGCACGAAGCTGTATTTGCCGCCGTTGCGCTTGGCCTTGGAAAGATCGCCGACAAAGAGCTGTTCGTACATCAGCCCGGTGTCCTGCTGGAATTTCCAGGTCCAGTCGGCGGGATCCCACGACAGGGGCGACAGGGTCACATAGACCATGCCGATGTTGAGCGTGCCGCCCGCTTGCGGCTTTTCGTCCGCCAGGGCTGGCGACTGCGCCAGGCCAAGCATGGCCGCGATGGCCAAACCTCGCGCGAAACCGCCGAACGTCGTCTTCCGATCCATGTTCCTCTCCCTCCTCTTTGTTTGTTTTGTATGGCCGCCGGCTATCGCGATCCGCGCATGCGCGGGTCGAGCAGGTCGCGCAGGGCATCGCCAAAGACGTTGGTGGCATAGACGACGATGGTCAGGCAGAGCCCCGGCGCCAGCGCCAGCCATGGACCCTGGAACATGTAGGTTCGCCCGCTGCCCGACAGCAGTCCGCCCCAGGTCGGCGCCGGCGGGGGAACGCCAAGACCGAGAAACGACAGTCCGGATTCGACGAGGATCACGGCGCCGACGCGGGTCGTGAACAGCACGATGATCGGCGGCATGATGTTGGGCAGGATATGCCGCCAAAGGATGCGGCTGGTGGAGGCACCGATCGACTGGCTGGCGTGCACATACATGTGCTCGCGCACGGAGACGACGGCGCCGCGTATGATGCGGGAGCCGGCGATGCCGAAGGCAAGGCTCAACACGCCGATGATCTGCGGCATGCCCGGACCGACGACGGAGACGACGGCGATCAGGATCACGAGTTCGGGAAAGGACATGTAGGCATCGACGAACCGCTGCGTGATCATATCGAAGCGGCCGCCGAGATAGCCTGTCAGCGCGCCGATCAGCACCGAGATCACGGTTGCGAGAAACGCGGCCGAGAAACCGATGATCACCGAAAGGCGGGCGCCATACAGGCAGCGCGAGAACAGGTCCCGGCCGAGATTGTCGGTGCCGAAGAGATGCGCCCACGACGGCGGCTTCAGCCGCTGTATGGGATTGATCTCGTTGAAGCCATAGGGCGCCAGCACATCCGCGAACAGGCCGGCAAAGACGAACAGCAGAAAGATGATCCCGGCCGCGGCACCAAACGGCTTCTCGCGGAACAGGCGGCCCAGAAACTGCAGTGCCGGGTTGCGTCTCGTCTCCTGGCCGACGGAGGGATTGGCCTGTTCGATCGCCGTCATCTGGTCCTCACCCGGGGATCGAGCAGCCCGTAGCTGAGATCGACCATGAGGTTGATGAGCATCACTGCGAGTCCCACCGTCAGGAACACGCCGGTGATGATCGGGTAGTCTCGCTGATTCACCGCCTCGAGCAGGAGAAGCCCCATGCCGGGGATGACGAAGATCTGCTCGATGATGATGGCGCCGCCGATCAGCAAGGGGGCCTGGAGGCCCACGAGCGTAATCACCGGGATGAGCGCGTTGCGCAAGGCGTGGCGCATGATGACGAGGCGTTGATTGAGACCCTTGGCACGGGCGGTACGGATATAGTCCTGGCGCAGCACCTCGAGCATCATGGTGCGCGTCATGCGCATCGTGACAGCCGATAGGCTCGCGCCGAGAACCATGGCCGGCACGATGATCTGCTTGAGGTTCTGGATCGGGTCGTCGGCGAACTTCACGTAGTTCACTTCGGGCGACCAGCCCCACCAGATCGATGGGAACACCATCACCATGGTGCCCATCCAGAAGCTCGGCACGGCCAGCAGGAGGATCGAAAACGAGCGCGCGACGAAATCTCCCACCGTGTCCTGCCGAACGGCGGAGTAGACGCCAATCGGGAGCGCGATCACGAGACCCACCGCGAGCGCGATGACGCCGAGCTCAAAGGTGACAGGCAGGCGCTGCAGGACGAGCTCGAGGACGGGAGTCGACTGCCAGAGCGACCGGCCGAAATCGCCTTTCAAGATGCCGGCGATCCAGATCAGGTATTGTTCGGCCATAGGCTTGTCGAGGCCGAGCGCATGAACGAGCTGTTCGCGGCTCAGCTTGTCAGCCGCCAGATCGTTCTGGCTCAGCATCATGTCGATCACGTCGCCCGGAATCATCCGTACCGTGGCGAACACGATCAGACTGGCAAACAGCAGCGTGGGGATCAGCGCCAGCAGCCGGCGCACAATGTATCCGTACAAGGGCCTACCCGCTGATGGTAGCAGCCATCGAGCATTCCGGAAGTTCGAAAAAAGCGTTCGCTGGCTTCACCTTGCAGTCCTCCCTCTTGCAATCGGTCTGTTGCCGATTTTTCGTGAGGAGAAATTCGCCGCTCAACTTGCGTTGCAACGCTGCAATTTCTGGCGTTTCCTCACTGTTGTTAGGATCGTATCACCGCTTAGCGCGCTTGCAACAGCTTCGTGGATGAGACGACTGCCTCCGAGCGCGCTGGCAGCTACCATACTCGGTTTTTGAAAATGCAGGTGCGGCTCGTGGCCGCAGTGGGGTCACGATCAGGGCGCCGGAAGAAAGTTCCTGGAGCATGATGAGATGAGATCGAATCGTATCCGCGATGAACGCTGCGCTCCCTCTCCCGCAAGCGGGAGAGGGCTGGGGTGAGGGTTTCTCCGCATTGGGATTCCCCGAATGGAGAGAGCCCTCACCCGGCGCTACGCGCCGACCTCTCCCGCAAGCGGGAGAGGTGGGAGGCTTGCGATGTCCAACCGATCCGATCAGTTCGGATCATGCTGCTGCGCGGAATATCGCCGCGGTTATTCCGCGGCTTCCGCGCCGCGTGGCTCGTCTTTCCGCTCGAGCGGCGACTGCAGCACGAGCATCGTCTGCGGTGGCCGGGCGATCTGGATGTTGAGTTCGTGGAAGCGCTTCTTCATCCGCCGGTAGAACTCGCGCTGCACCGGCCAGCGTCCGGAGTCGGTGCATTGGATCTGCCCGACGACGGTCGTCATGGTGGCATCGACCTTGTCGACGCCCCAGAGATCGAGATCACCGCGGATCATGTGCTGGAATGCGGGATCCTTGCGCAGCTCGGCGCCGATCTCCTTCAGCACGGCGCCGACGCGATCGGGATCTTCGTTGTAGTCCACGTTGACGCTGACCGCGGCATTGCCGATGCCGCGGTTGGTATTGGTGACTGATGTCACCGAGCTGAACGGGATGATGTGCACGGAACCATCGCCGGCGCGCAGCCGGATGGTGCGGATCGAGAGGTTCTCGACGACACCAGACAGGCCCGACACGGTAACGAAGTCGCCGACCTGCATCGCGTTCTCGAGCAGGAGGAACAGCCCGGTGATGACGTCCTGCACCAGTTTCTGCGAGCCGAAGCCGATGGCGATGCCGACGATGCCGGCGCCGGCCAGCAGTGGCGCGATGTTGACGCCGAGCTGGCTCAGCGCCGTCAGCGCGACGACGGTGAGAATGACCGACAGCAGGGTCGTGCGCAGCATCGGCAGGAAGGTGCGCATCCGCGCGGCGCGGGCGTAGCGTCCTTCGCGCGCGAGCTGCAGCAGATGCTGCTCGACGGCGGCATTGACCGCTTCCCAGATCGCAAGCGCGACCACGCCGGCGATGGCGACCGTGATCAGTGCCGACAGCAGGCGTCCGCCGATATGATCGCTGGTGAACCATGCCGCCGCATCCAGGCCCCAGACCTCGAGCAGCGCGATCACGGTGATGACAGCGATCACGCCCGAGACGATGCTCCGCAACGCAGGGAAATACCGGTTGGCGCGTGCTTCGAGGCCCGGAAACTGGCGCGTGAATTCCGGGCTGATGCGGAACACGCGGTCCAGCGCCGCCATCATCGCGATCTGCGCCAGCCGCGCGATCAGGAGCACGGCGACGCTGGCGACGAAATAGCGGAACAGCAGCGCATAGCCGTTCTGCACCCGCAGCGCCCAGACGGTCCATAGCGCGAGGTCAAGGACGATCGCGAGAATGTGCCAGACGTCGGCGAATCGGTTGCGCATCACCACGAGCGGGCCGCGCGCGCCCTCCGGCGCCCGGATCCAGTCGGCGACGCCGCGGCGGCATTGCAGGATGATGATGACCACGAACAGGTGCACCACCAGCATCAACAGCCGGATCAGGGCGTGATAGGCCGGCCGATACAGGCCGAGCAGCAGCGCGATGTTGGCGAGGGCGACTCCGAACACGGTGACGGCCACGATGCGCCGCCACCAGATGTCGAGATAGGCGGCGGCCTCGTCGCGGATGATGAACAGGCTGGGCTGGCTGGAAGCCGGGGAGATCACCGACGCGGTGACAGCGAGGATGCTGCCGTAGATCACGTAAGCATTGACCATTGCCAAGATGACGACGCGGGGCGTCGGTGCGCGGCCGATGTCGGTCGCGAGCAGGAGATTGCCGATCGCCGCGAAGCAGATCACAGGCAGCAGGTCCAGGAACAGCCGTGCCAATGCAAAGGGAAGCCGGATGGCGAGCTGCCAGGCATAGGTGAGCGTTGCATGCCAGCGCCGGACCGGCTGCGTTTCGGTGGCCGCACCCGCATCCCGCACGGTATCCGCATGCCGCGCGCGCAATGGAATATAGCGGTCGATGGCGGCGAGCGGACGCCGGATCGCGCGGCGGATGATCCATTCCGCCATGAAAGCGCAGGCGATGACGAGCACGAGCCGCCACGCCGTGTCGAGCAGCATCTGCTGCATGTACGGATTGGTGGTGAGATTGACCAGCCAGCCCCAGATCATCGGAAAGTCGGACACGGTGCGGGCCGCGGTGGCGAGCTGGTCCGAGACGTCACCGAACCAGTCCGAGACTTCGGCAAGAAGCTGGACGCCAAGATTATCGGTGAAGGCCGGCGGCGACGCCGAACCTTGCGGCTGCGCGGGCGCGCCGGAGGAGGACGCTTTCGCGATGGTCTGCAGCGTCTGGATGAGCTGCGCCCGCTTGTGGTCGTCCTGCAGGATATCCAGGGTCGCTTGCGCCTGCGCCGCTGCTGTCGGTGGCGGAGGAGGCGGCGACGTGTTCGGAAGAAGCATTTGCGATCGCGCCGGCGCAATCAGCAGCAGCAGACAGGTGAGCGCAATCGTGATGAGTCGGAGACTGTTGCTCGGCATAAAAATGCAGCGATCATGAGGGGTGACGGGAATCGCGTGTATTTAACGCCGGTACGGCCATAGTTTGGCATGCCTGTGACAGGCATCACCCTGCCTGCCAACGCATTAGAGCGTTTTCGAGCGAAGTGGACACCGGTTCGCGTGAAGAAAACGCGTCAAAACAAGAATCTAGAGCTTCGGTTCTGATTCAATCAGAACCGAAAATGCTCTAGTCACAAGATGTTCCAATACCCCTACGAAAATGCCGCCGTTGCGCCGAGCGTGGTTCCGTAAACCACCCCTTTTTCCTTCAGCCAGCGCCGGTATACCACGGAGGAGGCGTCCGCCCGGGTCGGGATTTCCGCCCGCGGTTCCAGCGGCAGCAGCCGCGGGCGCTGGTTTTCCAGGATGATGCGGTCCTGCAGGAAGATCATTTGCTGGAACTGGACGAGATCGGCGAGTTCGGAGGTGTCGTCGATCAGGAAACTCACCGGATGGGCGCGGCAATGGTCGGGGTCGAGCGGCTGCACGAACAGGCAGATCACATCCCAGCGATCGGCGACATTCAGGCAGGTCTTGTAGAGCAGCGTCGCGAAGGGGGCGGCGACCCGGTAGATATATTGTGTGACGCTGCCGTCCTGGGCCGACAGCGCCGCCTGCGGCTGGAAGAATTCGCAGTCGGTGGCCCAGACTTCGTCGACGTCGCGGCGGATCTCCGTCGTGTAGTGGCGCACCTCCGTATGCGGCTCGGCGCCGAGGATATCGGTGTGGACGAACGGGAAATGCGCCATATCCAAAAAATTCTCGACGATGCGCAAGCCCGACGAGCGCACCGAGACCGCGCCGCAGATCACATGCCGCCGGTCCTTCTCCTCGGCTTCGGGAAGCGGCAACACGTCGCGATCAGGTTTTCCCAGCGTGGTCCAGAGGTAGCCGTAACGCTCCCGCACCGGCAGCGGATCGTCGCGGTCTTCCGCCGAGACGATGATCGCGCCATCCGCGTCGCGGAACGTGGTCAGCTCAACGCCGAGCAGGCGATTGCGCCGGGGCGATGCCGGGATGTCGGTGAGCGCATCCAGCACATACCACTGGTTCAGCGTGCCGGGGTCGATGTAGCCATTCATGGTGCAAGCTCCGCTTCGTTGCGGTCGGCCTATTGCCGGTAGATTCGTTGCATGATCTTCGCGTGGTCCGCAAGCGACGCCTCGACGTCGTGATGCACAAATTCTCCGCGGCGGATGATGTTGCGCCCGTTGATGAAGGAATAGTCCACCTTGAACGGACCGCACATGATCATCGCCGCCAGCGGATCGCGCTGGGTGCCGGAGAGTCCGAGCTGGTTCAATTTGATCGCGATGAAATCGGCGCTCATGCCGGGCGCGAGATAGCCGATATCGTCGCGGCCGAGCAGCTTGGCGCCCCCGCGCGTCGCCATGTCCAGCGCCTCGCGCGCCGACAGCGCCTTCGGGCTGCCGCCGAATCCGCCGCGGCCGCCGGGCGCCTCCGAGAGATAGCGGTGCGGCGCGACCCGCTGCAGCATCTGCGCCAGCCGCGCCTCGAGGAACAGGTTGGAAGTGTCGTTGGAAGCGGAGCCGTCGACACCGAGCCCGCAGGTGACGCCGGCGTCACGCATCTCGCGGATTTTTGCAATGCCCTGACCGCACCGCATGTTGGCGGAGGGGCAGTGCACCATGCCGGTGCCGGTCTCGGCGAAGGTCTTGATCTCGCCGCTGTCGAGGAAGATGGCATGGGCGAACCACACGTCGGGCCCGAGCCAGTCGACCGAGCCGGCGAATTCCACCGGCCGCATGCCGTAGATATCGCGGCAATAGACCTCTTCGTCGAGATCTTCCGCGAGATGCGCATGCAGGTGTACAGCCTTGTGGCTGCGCGCAAGCTGGGCGGCTTCCTTCATCAGGCCTAGTGTTACCGAGAAGGGCGAGCAGGGCGCGAGCACGATCCGGCTCATCGCGTGCCGGCTCGGGTCATGATAGGTCTGGATCAGCCGTTCGGCATCTTTCAGGATGTCCGCTTCCTTCTCGACGCAATTGTCCGGCGGCAGTCCGCCCTGGCTCTTGCCGCGGGACATCGCGCCGCGCGCGGCGTGGAAGCGCAGGCCCAGCTCCTGTGCCGCCTGGATCGTGCTGTCGAGCCGGACATTATTGGGCTGGATATAGAGATGATCGGAGCTCGTGGTGCAGCCCGAGGCGATCAATTCCGCCATCGCGACGCGGGCCGAGACATAGATCGCCTCGTCATCGAGCTCCGCCCAGATCGGATAGAGCGTGGTCAGCCAGACGAACAATTCATCGTCCTGCACCATCACCCGTGTCAGGTTCTGGTACATGTGATGATGGGTGTTGACCATGCCCGGCATCACCAGGTGGCCGGAAAGATCGACCACCTCGTCGGCGGCGAGGTGCGCAAGCTCCGCATTGCTGCCGACCGCCTCAATGACATTGTCGCGGACGAACAGCGCGCCGCCTTTGATCTCGCGATTGGCATCGTCGAAGGTCGCGAGATGATCGATGTTCTTCACAAGCAGCGTGGACATAAGGTCACCGCAGGTCACGATAATAGGGAACGCCGAGCGCGGCAGGCGCGGCCATCACCTGGCGCATGCGGTGCCATGCGACGACGGGAACGACGATGAAGGCGATGGTGCCGAGATAGGGCAGCATCGAGAGCACCGGCGCGGCGATCGGCCAGTTGCGCGCCTGCCCGACGAAGCCGAGCGACGTGATGACGCCGAATAGCAGTGCCGCCAGCACCGCATTCAGCGGGCGGTAGCCGGCGAAGATCACCAGCGCCACCGCGATCCAGCCGCGGCCGGCGACGACGCCTTCCGACCAGGAGGGAACGAAAGCGAGCGTGAGATAGGCACCGGCGCCGGCGGCGAGCGCGGCGCCCGCGGTCACATACCAGAAGCGGATCCGCTGCACGGCGATCCCTGCGGCATCGGCCGCTGCCGGGTTCTCGCCGACCGCGCGCAGGTTGAGGCCATGCCGGGTGCGGAACATCAGGACATGCAGCATCACCGGCAGGATGATGTAGATCAGGTAGACCAGCACATTCTGCGTGAACAGCACCTGGCCGATCAGCGGGATCGAGCTGAGATAGGGGATCTCGACGCCGGTAAACGTCGCCGGTGCCGGGATTCCGGAATAGGCCTTGCCGACGGTCGCGGCAAAGCCGGTGCCCATCAAGGTCAATGCGAGGCCGCACAGCACCTGGTTGGCGCGCAGATAGACCGTGATCGCGGCAAACACCATGCCGACCAGCAAACCTACAGCGAGCGCCAGTGCGAAACCGGCGGTCGGGCTCTTGGTCGTCACGACCGCGGCAATGCCGGTGATCGCGCCGAGCGCCATCAATCCTTCGACGCCGAGATTGACCACGCCGACGCGCTCGGCCAGCACCTCGCCAAGCGCGGCCAGCGCCAGCACGCCGCCGGCAAGCAGCGAAGTGTGCAGGATGCCTACGATCAGGTCCATCTTCAGGCCTCGGCCGGTTTGCTGCTGACGATGCGGAAATGCGCGAGCTCGTCGCCGACGGCGGTGAAGAACAGGATCAGCCCGGTGATGGCGAGCACGGTGGACGTATTGACGCCCTGCGTCTGCAGGATGATGCCGGAGTTGAGGATCACGGCCATCAGCGCCGCACCGGCAATCACGCCGATGCAGGAGCCGCGCGCCAGCACCGCGACCATGATGCCGAGATAGCCGAAATTGTTGGAGATGCCGCCCTGCAGCCGATGCACTGTGCCGGCCACCTCGGGCATGCCGGCGATGCCAGCGATCGCGCCCGACAGCAGCATCACCACGATCAAATGGCGGCGGAACGGCATGCCGGCATATTTGGCGGCCTGCGGGTTGGAGCCCGCGATCCGCACCTCATAGCCCCAGCGCGTGAAGCTGAAGGCGGCGGCCGTGATCACGGCCACCAGGATCGCGATCGGAAAGCCCCAATGCACCATGCCGATGAATTCGGGCACGTCGTGCTTCAGCCGCGCGGTGGTCCCCAGCGCATGCCCGCCGGGATCGAGCCAAGGGCCGGTCGCGACATAGTAGACCAGCAGCGTGGCGACGAAGTTGAGCAGCAGCGTCGTGATGAGCTCGCTGACATCGGCATAGGCCCGCGCCAGCGTCGGCACCAGGATCCAGATCAGACCGCCAATTGCGCCGGCGAGGAACATCAGCGGCAGCATCACAATGGTCGGGCCGGGGACGAACAGCGCTACGCCGGTCGCGGCAAAGGCGCCGGCATAGAATTGTCCTTCCGCGCCGATATTCCAGGCGCCGATCCTGAGCGCGACGGCGACCGAAAGCCCGGTGAGGATCAGCGGTGTGACCAGCAGGCCGACGTCCTCGAGCCCGAAACCGGAGCCGAACGTCGACCTCAGAACCTGCAGCGCCAGCTTGAGCGGCTGCGCGCCGCTGGCCGCGAGCAGGAGACCGGCGGTGATGAGCGCGAACAGGATCGCGATCGCGCGCGCCGCAAGCGCGATGCCAGGCGAGGCCGATGGCAGGCGTTGCAGGCGGATCGCCATCGTCAATGCACCATCGCGGCCGCGCGCACTGGTGTGGCCGCGCGCTGACCGCCCATCATCAGGCCGATCTGTTCGATATCGGCGCCCGCGCTGTCGACGATGCCCATGATCTCGCCGTGGAACATCACCGCGATGCGGTCGGAGAGGTTGAGCAGTTCCTCGAGCTCTTCCGAGATCACGACGATGCCGACGCCGGCGTCGCGCAGCTCGACGAAATAGCGCATCATGGTGTTGATGGCGCCGACGTCGAGGCCGCGGCTCGGATAGGCGGCGACGAGCAGTTTCGTGGCGATCCGCATCTCGCGCCGCGCCACGAAGCGCTGCTGGTTGCCGCCGGAGAGGTTGCGGATCGGCATCGAATAGTTCGGCACCATCACGGCGGCAGCTTCCGCGATTTTGCGCGCCAGCGCCGCTGCCGCGCGCGGCCGGTACCACGGTCCGAGCGAGACCGGCGCGCGGTCATATTCGCGGATCACCGCGTTGTCGGTGACGCTGAGCGCGGGCGCAAGTCCACTGCGCAGCCGGTCCTCAGGGATATGGCCGACGCCGAAATCCGCGAAATCACCGGCGCCTGCGGTCGAGACATCGCGCCCGCCGAGCATGATCTGTCCGGAGCTGGCCGCGCGCATTCCGGTCAGAAGTTCGCTCAGCTCTTTCTGCCCATTGCCGGCCACCCCTGCGATGCCGAGAATCTCTCCGCCTGCGATATCGAGCGAAACCTTGTTCAGGACGATATGGCCGGTGCTGTCCCGCGCCGTCACCTCGCGCAGGCGGACGACGGGCTCGTTGGATTTGGCGACCGCGTTCGGTCCGCGTGCGCGCAAATCGTCGAGCACGATCTCGTGGCCGACCATCAGTTTCGCCAGCATCGTCTCGCTGCAGGCGCTGGTCGGCTCGGTCGCCACCTTGCGGCCGCCGCGCAGCACGGTGATGCGGTCGGAAATCTCAAGCACCTCGTCGAGCTTGTGGCTGATGAAGATCACGGCGTTGCCGCGCGCGACGAACTCCTTCAGCGCCTTGAACAATTCGCGCGCTTCCGAGGGCGTCAGCACCGCGGTCGGCTCGTCCAGGATCAATACGCGCGCTTTTCGCGCGAGCACGCGCAAGATCTCGACCCGCTGCTGCTCGCCGGTCGAGAGTTCGTCGATCCGCACGTCTGGACGGACTGCGAGATTGAGCGAGGCCGAAAGCTGCGCGGTGCGCGCTTCCAGTTCCTGCGCGCTGATCGCGCGCGGCGTTTCCGACCAGCCGAGATGGATGTTCTCGGCGACGGTGAACGCGCGCACCAATTTGAAATGCTGGTGCACCATGCCGATGCCGGCCGCGATCGCCTCCACCGGCGAGGCGAAGCTTTTCAGGTAGCCGTCGATGATGATCTCCCCGGCATCCGGCTGATAGATGCCGGTGAGGATGTTCATCAACGTGGATTTCCCGGCGCCGTTCTCGCCCAGGAGTGCGTGGATCTCGCCGGGCCATACTTCGAGGTCCACGTCCTGATTGGCAACGACGCCGGGAAAATACTTGGCGATGCCCCGGAGCTGCACGAGTGGCGGCGTGCCGGGAGGACGCTCGGTGACATCGGGCATCGCCATCACGATTGCGCGTCAGAGCCCGGAGATGCCGGCGATCGGCCAATCCCAGTTGTAGAGTTCGCTCTCGCTCATGCGTTTACCACTGGCGACCTTCACATTGCCCTTGGCGTCCTTGATCTCGCCGACGAAAGGCGACCATCCGCCGAGGATCTTTTCGCGCACCGCGTCGGCCTGCTTGCGGACATCCTCCGGCACGCTCTCGCCCCAGGCGTCGCGGTCGACGCCGGTGCCCATCGGCAGGATGGTGCTGGAGGGCGTCCAGGTGCCTTCGAGCCGCTTCTTCACCTCACCGACATAGTATTGCTTGAAGTCGATGACGATCGAGCTGATGTAGGCCTTCGGCCCATAGCGGCGGATATCGGTGTTCCACATCACCGCCTTGGCGCCGCGCTTCTCGGCGACCTGCAGATATCCCGCCTCGTCCATGATGCCGAACAGGAGGTCGCAGCCATTGTCGAGCAGCGCGGTGCCGGCTTGGGTGGCTGCCTGCGGATCGAACCAGGAATTGATGGTGATGACCTGCATGGTTGCGTTCGGATTGACCGAGCGTGCGCCCATCAGGAACGCGTTGGTGCCGGAGAAAACTGACGGGACCGGGAAGGATGCGACATAGCCGAGCTTGCCGCTCTTGCTCATCAGGCCGGCGGCGACGCCCGTGACATAGGTCGGGTACCAGTGCGCGACATAATAGGTGCTGAGATTGTCGAGCGGGTTGCGGCCGTCGCATTCGTAGAACGCGACCTTCGGCGAGCGCTTCGCCACGTCGTAGAGAAAGTCGCCGAAGTTCGAGGTCGCGAACACCATGCAGGCATTCTCGGAAACGAACTGGCGGTAAGTGCGCGTCGCATCGGCGGAGTAGGGGATGCTCTCCACGAACACGGTCTTCACCTGCGGGAACGCCGCTTTCACCGCCTTCATCCCCTGGTCGTGACTCCACGTCCAGCCTTCGTCGGTGACGGGACCGGTGTGGCCGAAGGCGATCACGGCATCTTTCTCGGCGACCGCCGGCAGCGGCGCCGCGGCGCGCGCGGAGCGGATCAGGCCTGGCGGCAGCAGGAGCGAGGAACCGGCGGCGGCACCGAGGTTCAGGAAGCGCCGGCGGGACAGATGGCGGAGGTCTGACATGATTGAGCTAAGCCTCGTGTTGGAGCCTGTGTTCTCTTGCGGATGGTTGCCGTGACCAAGACCTGCCGGAAACTCCGGGCAAAGCCGATCGCCGACACAACGTGTCGGCGCTCGGTTACCGAAGGATTTCAGTAGCAAGGTCCATGCCGCAGCCCGCGCATCGGCGGCATCACCGGCCCATCCCGCACGCTTGCGCACATTCAGCCTGTCTGTCGTTCCCTGTTTCGCATAGGCGCTTTTTTTCGATTGCGGTGATCGATCCAGCGCAACATCGTTCGGCAACGATGCCTTAAAAAACAAGCAGATCGCTGCTTCTCTGCTCAAAGGATATGCATGGGCAATCTTTCCGCTTGCCCTGATCGCGGCACGCTCGAATAAATCGAACCACAGGGATGTGAGCGCATGCAGGGAGCAACCGTCATCGTCTTCAGCGGACAGTTTCGCGTCGAGAGTTTTGTCGAGTTCGTCAACCACCGCGCGCGGCGTTTGCAGCTCGATGCAGTGGTGGAGACGGCGACGCCTGATTGCATCGAGGTAGCAGTTTCAGGACAGCCGGCGCTGGTCGACGCGTTCGAGATGGCGTGCAGCCTCGGGCCGATCGACTGCCTGGTGCGGGATGTCTGGCGGAAAAATGCCTCGGTGTAAGTCGTGCTTTGGGCTTGGTGATGGAGATGGGCTGATGGAAACAGGTTGGTATCCGGTCGCGCTGGCGGAGGGGCTGGAGCGCGGCATGTCCACTGGCACGCGGTTGTTCGGCCGCGAGCTTGTGGTCTGGCGCGACAGCGCTGATACCTCGCATGTCTGGGAAGACCGCTGCCCGCATCGCGGCATGCGCTTGAGTTTCGGCTTCGTGCGCGACAATCATATCGCCTGCCTCTATCACGGCTGGCAGTACGATACGTCGGCGCAATGCCGCTATATTCCGGCGCATCCCGAACTTGCCGTGCCCGCCACGATCCGGGTTGCGACCTATCCTTCGATCGAGCGGCTCGGCATCGTCTGGGGCTATAACGAGCTCGACGGCGACGCGCCGCCGGACATCGGGTTTGCCGAGCGCGCGCCGATGACACCGGTGCGCAGCCTCTATGTCGATGCTTCGGCAGCCAAGGTGTTCGACGCGCTCGTCCTCGCCGAATGCCCGCCGCTCAAGAATGTCGGCGGCGCGACGCAGCGGTCGCGAACCGATGCGCTGGTCTCGCTCAAGAGCGGTGGCGACGAAATTCTGGTCGCGGTGCAGCCGCTATCCGACGTGGAATCCGCGCTGCATATCGTCATCGCGGGACCGCCGGACGTCTATTCCGGCGATAGCCAGAAACGTGTCTCCGCCTGGGGTGAGGCTTTGCGGCGTGAGGTCGAAGGGGCGGCGAGGCACGTTGGCGAACTGCGCCACGAGGTGGCGCCGTGAGCGAGATTACTCTCTACGACTTCGAGCTCGACGAAAACTGTTACAAGGTGCGGCTGCTCCTGTCCGTGCTCGGATTGTCCTACCGCAAAGTCGCGGTCAACGTGGTGCCGGGCCGTGAACATCTCGCACCCGCGCTGATGGCGCTCAATCCGCGCGGCAGCCTGCCGATCCTCACGAACAGCGAATTCGTGCTGAGCGAAGCGGAAGCGATCATGATCTATCTCGCCCGCGCCTATGACAACGGTAACGCCTGGTTGCCCACTGACCCGAAAGCGCACGGCTTGGTCGCAATGTGGCTGCAATTTGCCGGCCGCGATCTCCATGCCGCCTTTCTCGCGCGGCGGCTGGCGATGTTCGACGCGTCAGGCGATGAAGTGGCCTTGGGGTTTGCTGCGCGAAGCGCCTTCCGTCTGATGGAGGATCACATGACGGCACGCGAATTTGATCGTGCCGCCTGGTTCGTTGGCGATAATCCGTCGCTCGCCGATCTCGCGCTGTTCCCGGCAATCGCGCTGAGCCGCGATTTCGGCATCGAACATGAGGCCTATCCGGCACTGCGGCGCTGGATGCGCCGCGTGCGGGCGATCCCAGGTTTCGTGACCATGCCGGGCATTCCCGACTATTATTGAGGCCGATCACGCACGCGCAACGTAAGAGGCCGCCATGACCAAGCTCACCCGCTTTTCCATCCAGCCGCTCCACACCATGACCCGCCGTCTCGCCGACGTCGCATCGGGGCGGGCGGCGCCTGATCTGGTCATTACGGGCGCGCGCGTGCTCTCGACCTATTCGGAGCGGATCATCGACAACAGGGAGATCTGGATCGCGGGCGGGCGGATCGCCGCGGTGAAGCCGGCCGGCACGCACAAGGCTGCCGGCGGCGACGCTGCGATCAAGGACGTCGCCGGCGGCATCATCGCGCCGGGGCTGGTCGATCCGCACATCCATATCGAATCCTCGATGGTGACGGCCTGCGCCTACGCGGAAGCGGCCCTGCTTAACGGCACCACGACGATCTTCTGCGACAGCCACGAGATCGGCAATGTGATGGATGTCGCCGGCGTCGAGGCGATGCTGGAGGACGCGCGCGAGGCGCCGCTCTCGATCTTCCTGACCGTGCCGAGCACGGTGCCCGCCACCTCGCCGGAACTCGAGACCGCCGGCGGCGATCTCACGGCGGAGAAGATCGCGAGCCTGTTCGACCGCTGGCCGGAGGCGGTGGCGCTCGGCGAGAAGATGGATTTCGTTCCCGTGACGCTCGGCGACGAGCGCAGCCACGCGATCCTTGCCGCGGCGCTGAAGCGCGGCCGGCCGGTGTCGGGCCATGTCTATGGCCGCGAATTCGTTGCGGCCTACGCGGCAAGCGGTGTCACCGATACCCATGAGGCGATCGACCGCGATATCGCCGACGATCTGCTGGAGGCAGGCGTGTGGATCTTCCTGCGTGGCGGTCCGCCGACCACGTCGTGGCATTCGCTGCCGCAGGCGATCCGCACCATCACCGAGCTCGGCGCGTCGCATAAGCGCGTCGCCGTCTGCACCGACGATCGCGACGCCGATGATCTCCTGCAATTCGGTCTCGACTGGGTCGTGCGCGAGGCAGTGAAGGCCGGCATGTCGCCGGAACAGGCATGGTCGATGGGTTCGCTGCACGGCGCCACGCGCTTCGGCACCGAGGGCGAGATCGGCGGCCTCGGCGGCGGCCGCCGCGCCGATCTGGTGCTGCTCGACGACTCGCTGAAGCCGCACGCCACCTGGTATGGCGGCGAATGCGTGGTCGAGAACGGCAAGATCACCGCGTCGCTGGATGCCGCGCTGTCGAAGCGCTATCGCTATCCGCAAGCCGCATATTCGACCGTGAAACTGCCTGATAAGGTGAAGCTGACGCCGGCGCTGCCGACCGAGGCTTGCACCGTCAACGCCATCCGGACCGCGCTGCCCGGCATTACCCTGATCCACGACCGCGTCGCGATCGAGCCGGCCAACGACTGGCAGCCGCTGTTCGAGCGCTATGGCCTCTGCTTCGTCACTGTGGTGGAGCGCCACGGCAAGTCGGCCGGCAATGTCGCCCATGGTCTGCTCAAGGATTTCGGCCTCAAACGTGGAGCGGTGGCATCGAGCGTGGGGCATGATAGCCACAACATCATCATTGCCGGCACCAACGAGGATGACATGCAGGTCGCGCTCGCCGCGATCAAGGACCATCAGGGCGGCGTCTGCGTCGTTGCCGACGGCAAGGTGAAGGCGATGGTGCCGCTGCCGATCGCGGGCCTGCTCTCCGACAAGCGGGTGACCGAGGTCGCCGAAGAGGTACAGAAACTCAAGGTGGCATGGCAGGAGGCCGGTTGCACCATTCCCTATATGGGCTTCAACCTGATCCCGCTGTCGGTGATCCCCGAAATCCGCCTCACCGACAAGGGATTGGTGCTGGTGCCGGAAATGCGGCTCGCGCCGCTGTTCGAATAGCACGATGGACCCACACCGGCTCGGCCTGATCTCGACGCGCCTGCATTATTTCCAGCTCGTCGCCCAGCTCGGCTCGATCCGGCAGGCCGCGCGCGTGCTCAACGTCGCGCCGTCCTCGATCAGCCGCGTGATCGGCCAGCTCGAGGACGAGCTGCAGACGCCGTTGTTCGAGCGCATCCGTCAGCGGCTGAAGCTCACCAGCGCCGGCGAAATTCTGCTGTATCGCACGCGAGCCAGCCAGGGCGAGATGACGCGCGCCTACACCGAGATCAACGATCTCCAGGGCCTTCGTCGCGGCACTGTCACGGTGGCGGTGGTGGAGAGCATCGCGCGCGGGCTTCTGCTCGACGTGATGTCGACGTTCTGGGAGAGCTATCCGGCGATCACAGTCGATATCAAGGTGATGGGATCGGAACACGCGTTCGATGCGGTGGCCGATGGCGAATGCGATATCGGCATCGCCTTCGACATCAAGACGCCGCGCAACGCGCAGCGGCTCGCCGGCACCGTGCTCAATCTTGGCGCGCTGATGCATCCCGGGCATCGGCTCGCCGGCCGCAGTGAACTCAAGCTGTTCGATCTCGCCGGCGAGCGCGTGGTGCTGTCGGATGCCAGCCTCTCGCTCGGCGCCTCGATCGAGGAGGCGCTGAACGGTTCATCGATCGATTTCGGGCGGCGCGCGCTGACCAACTCGATCACTGTCATGGCCGATCTTGCGATGCGCGGTAACAGCGTCGCGCTGCAGACCCGGATCGGCGTCCAGCGCGAGATCAGGAGCGGAGCCTTGGTGTTCGTGCCGCTGCGCGATCCCAAATTGCGGCCGCGCAAGCTGGTGCTGCTGTCGCGCGCCAAGTCCGGCATGTCGGAAGCGGCTTCGAGCCTCGCCACCATGCTGACGCGGGCGATCGAGGGCCTGTCCGGCGGCTGAGAGATGTTGCGCAGGGCGCATCAGGCTGGTGAGAAATCAGGGCCTATTCAGAACATCTCGCACCTGAGAATTTGCCCGAAAAGGAATCTGCATGAAGCCATCCGCCGTCGACGCCGTGATCCGCGGCCTGAAGAAAGCAGGTGTCAGCATCGTCTGCTATCTGCCGGACTCTTTGTTCAAGGAGCTCTATCCGGCGCTCGATGCCGACCCTGACATCCGCACCATTCGCGTCACCAATGAAGGCGAGGGGGCGGCGATCTGCGGTGGCGTGTTCCTGTCCGGCAAGCGCGCGGCGCTGGTGATGGAGAATTCCGGCTTGCGCGCCTCGGTCGAGCCGTTGGCGCGGATGGGGCTCGGCGCCGGCATCCCCGTGGTGATGCTGATGAGCTATCGCGGCGAGCTCGGCGAGAACAATTGGTGGGCGATCCCGCACGGCATCACCATGGAGCCGGTGCTGAATGCGCTGCGGATTCCCTATCGCATCGTGACGGAAGAGGAGCGGATCGAGCGCGCCATCACCGATGCGTTCAGTTGGTCCTACTCAGCCTATTATCACTCGGCGGTCGCGCTGGGCGGGAGTGTGGTGCGATGAAGCGGTTCGACTGCATGAAGGCGCTGGCGCGCAGGCTCTCCGATGAGCTCGTGATCCTCTCGCTCGGCGCCAGCGTCGACGAATGGTACAACGCCGCCCCGCATATGCGCGAGGCCAGCCTGTTCCAGCAGCAGCTCGGCTGCGTCAGCGCACAGGCCCTTGGGCTCGCCGCCGGCCTGCCGCACCGGCGCATCGTCTCGCTCGATACCGACGGCGGCATGATGTTCAACCTCGGCATCCTCGCCACCATCGCCAACGAGCAGCCGAACAACCTCTTCATCGTGGTCTGGGACAATGAATGCTACCAGTCGATCGGCGGCCCGCCGACGCACACCGCGAGCGGCCGCGTCGACATCGCCGCGATCGCGCGTGGCGCAGGCGTGACGCGCGCCCACACCGCGCACACGGTGGAGGAATTCGATAAGCATTGCGCGGAAGGACTGGCGGCGCGGGAGCCGTATCTGGTCGTGGCAAAAGTATCCGGCACCGTGCAGCCCGACATCAAGCGCAAGCACAGCGACGGGCGCGAGGACAAATACATCTTCGTCCGCCACGTCGAGCGCACCGAGAACATCGTCATCATGGGCCCGAGCGAGCACAATTAGCGCATGGTGAGATTGGATCGAATGGTGCCAACACGAAGCTGCGCCCCCTCTCCCGCTTGCGGGGGAGGGCCGGGGTGGGGGTCTCTCCACGATTCGCGCTGTCGCGAGCGGAGAGAGCCCTCACCCGCTGCGCTTCGCGCAGCGACCTCTCCCGCAAGCGGGAGAGGTGAAACAACGCGCGTCGCTCCGTCGCCATGACCGCGCTCCTCCCCGCCTATGATTACATCGTGGTCGGCGGCGGATCCGGCGGCGCGGTGGTGGCGCGGCGGCTGGCCGAGCGCAGCAATGCCAGCGTGCTGCTGCTCGAAGCCGGGCCGTCGGATGCCGGCATTGCCGCGATCGAGGATGCGGCGCACTGGACCGCGCTGCTCGGTGGCCGCTACGATTGGGGCTACCGCTATGCGCCACAGCGCGAGCTGAACGGACGCAGCATCGCGATTCCGCGCGGCCGCGTGCTCGGGGGATCGTCGAGCCTCAACGCGATGCTGTGGTACCGTGGCCATCCGTCCGACTACGACGCCTGGGAGGCGGCGGGCGCGACGGGATGGAATTTCCGTTCCGTGTTGCCGTACTTCAAGCGCAGCGAGGACTGGGAGGGCGGCGCCTCCGACTATCGCGGCGCCGGCGGTCCCTTGCGTATCGAGCGCCCGCGCGATCCTCACCCGATTGCGCGCGCGATGATCGCGGGCGCCGCCGAGCTCGGCATCCCCGTGATCGACGATCCGAACGGCGCGACCAATGAGGGCGCCGGCCTCGCCAATCTCAACGTCAGCGAAGGCAAGCGCTGGAGCGCGGCGCGCGGTTATCTGCGGCCGGTGATGGACCGGAATAATCTCACCATCCACACCAATGCGCTCGCTATCGGCCTTTCCTTCGAGGGCCGCCGCGCCCGCGCGGCACGCTCGATCATCGACGGCGCCGTTGTTGAGACGCGCGCGGACTCCGAGATCATCCTGGCGCTCGGCGCGATCGACACGCCGCGGCTGCTCTTGATGAGCGGCATCGGGCCGGCGGAAGAATTGGCGCGGCTCGGCATATCAGTCACGGCCGATCTCGAAGGCGTCGGTGAGAATCTGCAGGACCATCCGCTGCTGATGGGCATGAACTTTCGCGCCAAGACTCCGCTCGGGCCGGTGCGCGACAATGGCGGCGGCAGCATGATGAACTGGAAGAGCGCTGCCGCGCTCGCCGCGCCCGATCTCCACGCTTTTGTCGTGCAGGGCCGCAACGCCAACGATGAGGTCGCCTCGGCTTACGATCTCTCCGGCGACATCTTCGCGATGTCGCCGGGATTGATGCGCTCGACCAGCGTCGGCCGCATGCGGCTTGAGAGTGCCGAGCCGGGCGCGGCGATCGATCTGCAGCCGAACTTCCTCGCCGAGGCCGCCGACCTCGAAGCGCTGATCGCCGGGATCGATACCATCATGGAACTGTCCGCCACCAGGGCCTTCGCCGACCTCATCGCTGCGCCGGCCGCGCCGGACCGTCTGCTATCCCGTAGCGAGAAGATCGAGTTCATCCGCATGAGCTGCTCGACCTTCTTCCACACCTGCGGCACCTGCGCGATGGGCACAGGCGAGCGCGCCGTGGTCGATCCACAGTTGCGCGTGCGCGGCGTCGAGGGCCTGCGAATCGCGGATGCCTCGGTGATCCCGATCATCCCGTCCTGCAATACCCATGCGCCCGTGGTGATGATCGGCGAGCGCGCCGCCGATTTCATCACCGGCATGAAACCTGCAGAGCGGCTGCCATGAACGCACAGAAGGACCAGATCATCGCCGCTGATTTCGTCCTGACCATGGACGAAGCCAACCGCGTCATCCCTGACGGCGCGGTGCTGGTGCGCGGCGGCCGCATTGCCTCGGTCGGCAAGAGCGCCGCGCTCTGCGCCGCCGAGCCTGCGGCCGAGGTCACCTACCTCAGGAATTGCCTGGTCATGCCGGGGCTGGTGAACTGCCACATGCATTCCGGTTTCCTGCGCGGAACGGCAGAGCACCTGCCGGTGTGGGACTGGCTGCGGCTGCACATCAACCCGATGCACCGCGTGCTGCGGCCGCACGAAGCGGAGGCCGCATCCTATCTCTGCTATGCAGAAAGCGTGCTCTCCGGCACCACGACGACTGTCGACATGTGGCGCTTCATGGACGGCAGCGCGCGGGCGGCTCGTGCCATCGGCAATCGTCTCGTTGCCGTTCCCTATGTCGGCGAGCATCCCGACTACAATTATTTCGATACGCTCGACGACAACGAACTGTTAATCGAGGCCTGGAACGGCAAGGAGGACGGCCGCATCTCCGTCTGGGTCGGGCTCGAACATCTCTTCTATTCCGACGAAGCCGCGCAACGCCGCGCCGTCGAGATGGCCAAACGCCACCGCACCGGTTTCCACACCCATTGCAGTGAGGCCTCGATCGAGGTCGCCGAGTTCGAGAAGCGTTACGGCAAGCGGCCCATGTTCGTGCTCGACGATCTCGGCTTGTTCGAGACGCCGCGGGCGATGATCGCGCATGCGGTCTGGCTCGACGATGCCGAGATCGCGCTGCTGGCCCGCCGCGGCGTCTCGGTGGCGCACAACCCCGTCAGCAACATGAAGCTCGCCAGCGGCATCGCCCCCGTGGAGGCCATGCTGCGGGCCGGGCTTGCGGTCGGCCTCGGCACCGACGGCGAGAAGGAGAACAACAATCTCGACATGTTCGAGGAGATGAAGGCGGCCTCGCTGCTCGGCAAGCTGAAATCGCTCAATGCGGCTGCACTGGATTCCTGGACCGCGCTGCGGATGGGTACGATCATGGGCGCGCGTGCCATCGGTCTCGACCATGAGATCGGCTCGCTCGAAATCGGCAAGAAGGCCGACCTGATCGCGGTGCGCACCGACACGCCGCGGATGACGCCGCTGTTCGGCGAAGGACCCTATTTCAACCTGCAGCACAATCTGGTGCATGCGGTGCGCGGCGGCGACGTCGCGCTGACCATGGTCGATGGCCGGATCGTCGTCGAGGACGGCCAGTTGACGACGGCCGATCTGCGCGCGTTGATCGATCATGTTCACGAAGTGGCGCCGGGATTGTTCGCGCGCCGCGCCGCCTGGCTCGCCGAGCACGTCCACGGCTCGGTGCAGTGGACCGGCGCGGTTTGACGGGGCAGGCAATGGCGAAAACCAGTGATCCCGTCGCGCTGAACGAATGGTACGCGATCGAGACGCTGTCCGAGGTGGCGTCAACGCCGCGCCTCACGCGCCTGCTCGGCCAGGATCTGATCGTCGACCGCGCCGCCGATGGCGCGCCGCGCGTACGGGAGCTCGTCGCGAGGCACACCGACCGCGCCGCTCCCGACCCGCGAGCGCTACGGCTGCCTCTGGACCACGCTCGGCGAGCCGCGGCGCGAGATCTTCGACATCGCTGAGGCCGCGGAGGAGGACCGCCGCTTCGTGATTTGCGGCTGGGTCAAGCTGCGCACCTCCGCGCCGCGCGTGATCGAGAATTTCCTCGACATGGCGCATTTCCCTTTCGTCCATCACGACATTCTCGGCGCCGAGCCGCACACGGAGGTGCCGACTTATGAGAGCGAGATCCGCCGCGACGTTGACGAGGTCTGGGCGACCAATTGCCGGTTCTTCCAGCCGCGCATCGCCGTGACGGAATCTGCCGGCGATTTCGTGCAGCTCACCTACCGCGTGCCGTCGCCGTTTACGGTGATGCTCTACCGCGTATGCCCTTCCGCTCCCTCGCGGCTTGATGCGATCGCGCTGTTCATCCAGCCGATCGAGGAGGAACTGTGCCGCGCCCAGCCGGTGATGTTCCTGGTCGACGCGCAGTCGGCCTACAACGACATGCTGAAGTTCGAGCAGGTGATCTTTTCCCAGGACCGCATCATCGTCGAGAACCAGCGTCCCTTGCGGCTGCCGCTCGAACCACGCGCGGAGATCCCGACCCGCGCCGACAGCTCCTCCGTCGCCTATCGCCGCTGGCTCAAGGAAAAGGGCCTCCGCTACGGCACCATCGCCGGCTCGCGATGACCTCTGCCCCGTAGCCCGGGTGAAGCGGAAGCGCAACCCGGGACGGCGGCATCAGCGTTGGCCAGTGGTCCCCGGGTTACGCTGACGCTCCACCCGGGCTACGGCGCTGCGCCACTGATTCGGCGTGCCCCCGTCATGCTGTTGCCCTCCGGCGCCGCATGATGGGCCTTTTTTACCTTTTTCCGTGGAATTTCAGTCTCGTTAACGGATGATTAACCATGGCTACCGATCATTAACCATTCGAAAAGGAGCTGAGTCGGCCGCGATGGACGCACCTGTGCAGTCAAACCGTCAACTGGTCCGCATGCGGGGCCGATCCTACGTTGCGTTCGTGTTTACCCCCGTTGTCCCGATCGTGGGCTGGCTCGGGGAAATCGACGCGACACTCGCCCGCTCGCCCGGATTTTTCGTCGGCAAGCCCGTGGTGCTTGACCTCTCGGCGCTGGACCTCAGCCAGAGCGCCATCCAGCATCTCGTCGCCAACCTCGAGCAGCGCAATATCCGCGTGCTCGGCATCGAGGGCGTCAGCCCCGACCATCTCACCAACAGCCTGCCGCCGCTGCTCACGGGCGGCCGGCCCTGCGGGCTCCCGCAGTCTGAGCCGCCAAAGCCGCAAGCCAAGGCAGCGAAGCCGAAACAGACATCGCTGCTGCTCGACCAGCCGGTGCGTTCCGGCCAGTCGATCGTGTTCGCCGACGGCGATGTCACCGTGCTGGGCTCGGTCGGCTCGGGCGCCGAAATCGTCGCCGGCGGTTCCATCCACGTCTATGGAACGCTGCGCGGCCGCGCGATGGCCGGCATCAACGGCAATTCATCGGCACGGATCTTCTGCCAGAGGATCGAAGCCGAACTACTGGCCATCGATGGCTACTACCAGACCGCAGAGGACATCGGCGAAAGCCTGCGCAGCCGGCCGGCCCAGGCGTGGCTCGAAGACGATGCCCTCAAAATCACAGCGCTGAATTGATCGACCAAAGGAGGAGAGAAAATGGCCAAGGTTTTGGTCGTGACGTCTGGGAAGGGAGGCGTCGGCAAGACGACGTCCACGGCTGCGCTCGGTGCGGCTCTCGCGCAAGCCGGACAAAGCGTTGTCGTGATCGACTTCGATGTCGGCTTGCGCAACCTCGACCTCGTCATGGGCGCGGAACGGCGGGTCGTGTTCGACCTCATCAACGTGGTGCAGGGCGTCGCGAAACTCTCGCAGGCGCTGATCCGCGACAAGCGCCTGGAGAATCTGTGGCTGATTCCGGCATCGCAAACCCGCGACAAGGACGCGCTGACGGATGAGGGCGTGCGGCGGGTCATCAACGAGCTCAGGACCAAGTTCGACTGGATCCTCTGCGACAGCCCGGCGGGTATCGAACGCGGCGCGACGCTGGCGATGCGCTATGCGGACGAGGCGGTCATCGTCACCAATCCCGAAGTCTCCTCGGTGCGCGACTCCGATCGCATCATCGGCATGCTGGATTCGAAGACCGCGAAGGCGGAGCGGGGCGAGCGGGTCGAAAAGCACTTGCTCGTCACCCGGTACGACGCCTCGCGCGCCTCGCGCGGCGAGATGCTCTCGATCGACGACATCCTGGAAATCCTTGCGACGCCGCTGCTCGGCATCATCCCCGAGAGTCAGGACGTGCTCCGCGCATCCAATGTCGGTTGCCCGGTCACGCTGAACAGCACCACCAGCGCGCCGGCCCGCGCCTATATGGATGCGGTGCGCCGCCTGATGGGCGAGACGGTGCCGATGACGGTGCCGGTCGAACGCAAGGGACTGATGAACAGGCTATTACGACGGAGGGCGGCATGATGAATCTCCTGCGGCTTATCGGCGGCCGCTCTGGCTCCGCGCCTGTTGCGCGGGAACGGCTGCAGATCCTGCTCGCGCATGAACGCGGGGTTGGCGGCAGCGGCGCGCCCGAACTGTTGGAAATGCTGCGATCCGAAATCCTCGCCGTGGTTTCCAAGCATGTCGATCTCGATCCGGAGAAAGTCGTGGTCAAGATGGATCGGGGCAAGTTTGTCTCGATGCTCGAGGTCGATATCGAAGTGCCCAATGCTACGCAACGATCCAAGCTGGTGGCTGCGACATGACGGCGGACAGCGATAGCCATATTGCCTGGCAACGGGCGCAGGTCAGGAAGCAGCGCGCTGCGCTCAAGGAATTGGAGATCGCCCGGTTCGGGGGCGCCCCTATCCCGACCTTCAACCGGAAGACCGAGCAGGCGATCAGCGAGCTGAAGCGAAAGATCCTGGAAGCGGAGCGCTGCATCGCCGATTACGAGCGGCGAACCAAGCGGCCGCTGGCCACCGACGGGCGAAGCCTCGCCAGCGTAAGCTGGAGCAACTGGGACGCCAACGTCGGCGGTACCCCGCAGCGCCGCCGCGCCTGATACTTTCGTAGCCCGGGTGAAGCGCAACGCGCAACCCGGGACGTCTGTATCTACGTTTGCGAGCGGTCCCGGGTTACGCGTTCGCTTCACCCGGGCTACGATTGCGTGCGGCGTGATGCCGCGAAAGCGCACACGCGTGTGTGAACTGCCTCCGAACCGCTATGACAGAGCCAGCGCTTTGGCATAGGCTGCCTCCACTCTGACCTGAACGGCAGAGAAGATGCGCATGCGATCGAGGATCGTCATCGCATAGGCTCCGGAGGTCGCATGCGGCTCATCGTCGACGGCAGGACGCATGAGGTTGAGGTCGAAGACGAGATGCCCCTGCTGTGGGTCTTGCGCGACGTGCTCGGCATCACCGGTCCCAAATATGGCTGCGGAATTGCGATGTGCGGGGCCTGCACAGTGCATGTCGGCGGCGAGCCGGTGCGTTCCTGCTCACTGCCGGTCGGCGATGTCAAAGCCGACGTCATCACGATCGAAGGATTGGGCACACCGGCGGCGCTGCATGCGGTCCAAAAGGCGTGGGTCGAGCACCAGGTCGCGCAATGCGGCTACTGCCAGTCCGGCCAGATCATGTCGGCCGCCGCGCTGCTCCGCGCCAACGGCAATCCGAGCGACGACGACATTGATGAGGCGATGTCCGGCAATCTCTGCCGCTGCGGCACCTATCCGCGCATCCGCGCCGCGATCAAGACCGCGGCGCGTGAACTCAAGGGCCGCCCGACATGAGCAGGGCCGGCACCATCGCGCGGCGCACCTTCCTGATCGGCACTGCCGTGATCACGGGTGGCGTCGCGTTCGGCGTCTATGCCTATAAGCGCGAGCCGATCAATCCGCTGCTGAAGGAGCTTGGCGATGGGCAGGCGGCGCTGACGCCTTATGTGCGCATCGACCAGACCGGCGTCACCATCATCACGCCGCGCGCCGATCTCGGACAGGGTGTCGCGTCAGTGCTTGCGGCCTTGGTCGCCGAGGAGCTCGATATTGCCTGGAACGACATCAGGATCGATTTCGGGCCGCCGAGCAATGCTTATTATAATGGCATCGCCGCCGCCGAGGGCCTTCCCGTTCCGGCAACCGACACCAGCATCAAGGCGCGCTCTGCGCGCGTCGTGGGCGATGCGGTGAGCAAGTTCCTGGGACTGCAGATCACCGGCGGGTCGTCGTCGGTCGCCGATGCCTATGAGAAGATGCGCATTGCCGGGGCGGCCGCCCGCGAAGTCCTGTTGCATGCGGCGGCGATGCGGACCGGAATTCCAAAGCACCAGTTGAAGACCAGGGACGGCAGCGTGATCACGCGCGCGGCGAGATGCTGAGTTACGCGTCGCTGGCAGCGGAAGCCGCCAAGATCGAGCCGCCGCGCAAGGTCCGGCTCAAGCCGGAGTCGGAGTGGCGCTATCTCGGCAAGCCGATGCAGCGCATCGACATCGTCGCGAAGTCGACCGGCACTGCGACCTTCGGCATCGATATCAGGATGCCCGGCATGGTCTATGCGACGGTTCGCGCCAATCCCGGCATCGGCGGCGGCATCAAGGGATATGACGCGAGTGCGGCGGAGAAGGCGAGGGGAGTTATTGCGGTCGTGCCGATCACCGGCGGGGTCGGCGTGATCGCCGACAACACCTGGCGCGCCTTCAAGGCGGCGGAACTGATCAAATGCGATTGGGGACCGGCGCCCTATCCTCCATCCAGTGCGGCGATGTTCGAGACCGTCGCGGCCTCCTTCACCGGCGAGCGCCAGGACAGTCGGCTCAAAGATGAGGGCGATATCGAGGCCGCGCTGCAGGGCGATGGCGTGATCGAGGCCGAATACAAGGTGCCATATCTCGCGCATGCGCCGCTCGAGCCGATGAACGCCGTGGTCCAGCTCAAGGACGGACGGCTCGATATCTGGACGGCCACGCAGATGCCGCTGTTCTTGGTGGCGGCGGCGGCCGAAGTCAGCGGGCTTGCGCCTGACAAGATCCACCTTCATTCATTGATGTCAGGCGGCAGCTTTGGCCGGCGCCTCGAGGATGACTATGTCCGCCAGGCGGTCGAGCTCGCAAAGGCGTATCCCGGGTCTGCGATCAAGATGACCTGGAGGCGCGAAGAGGACATGACCCACGACTTCCCGCGCCCGCTCGGCATGGCGCGCATGCGTGGCGCGGTCAGGGATGGCAAGGTCGAAGCCTACGACCTCAAGGTCGCCTGTCCGTCGGTGACAGCCTCTCAGATCGGCCGGCTGCACATGCCGACCTTCGGGCCGGATATCGCGATCGTGGCGGGCGCCTGGGACCAGCCGTTGCGGATTCCGCATTATCGCGTCACCGGCTATCGCGTGCCGGAGCTGGTGCCGGTGAGTTCCTGGCGCTCGGTTGGCGCGTCGGCAAACGGTTTCCTGCACAATGGCTTCCTCGATGAGTTGATCCACGCGGCGGGCGCCGATCCGCTGCAGGAACTGATCCGGCTGTGCTGGCACGAGCCGTCGCGCAGGGTGCTTGAAGCGGTGGGCGAGATGTCGAAATGGGGCAGCGATCTCGGCAAGAATCGCGGCCGCGGCATCGCGTTCACGCTGTCATTCGGCGTGCCGGTGGCCGAGGTCGTGGAAGTCTCGAACACGCCGCGCGGCATCCGGATCGACAATGTGTTCGTCGCCGCCGATGTCGGCAAGGTGCTCGATCCCCTGAACTTCGAGAACCAGGTTCAGGGCGCCGTGATCTGGGGATTGGGCCACGCCGTCAATTGCGAACTGACGTTCAACGACGGCGTCGCCGAGCAGACGAACTTCGACGCCTACCAAGGCTTGCGCCTCAATCAGGCGCCGGCGATCGAAGTACGCGCCATCGATAGCGGCAGCCCGATCCGCGGCATCGGCGAGCCCCCGGTTCCTCCCGCCGCTCCAGCACTCGCCAACGCCATCTTCGCCGCCACCGGCAAACGCGTCCGCGAGTTGCCGCTGAACAAGCACATCGATTTCGTGTAGATGCCGCTCTCGTCATTCCGGGGCGCGACGAAGTCGCGAACTATGATGTGCAATTGCACATCAGAGAATCCATCGGGCCGCAGGCGCAGGTGGAGCAATGGATTCCGGGCTCGATGCTGGCGCATCGCCCCGGAATGACGCGACCTCATCCCGAGTAGCCGCGCCAGCGGCGTCTCGAGGGATGGGCCACAGGCGAGATCGGGGCCTCGGCTGCGCCCTGAGAGAGCGCGGCCCGCATGTTTGGCGGCATGGAATTAATCGGCCTTGGCCTTCTCTCGCATCGCCGCCTGCAGGGTCTTGATGTCTGCGGGCGAAAGTTGCGGGCGATCGACCTTGATCGTCAGCTTGTTGAGCTTGGCCGTCAGCGGGAACGGCGGCTTGTAGTCGGCATCGTTCACGCCGGTGAGCGTGTCGGAGCCGATGTCAAAGCTCTCGTCCCACTGCAGAATCATCGGCAGCGTCTTCGCCATCCGTTTTGTGGCGACCTCCTTGCCGTCGACCTTCAGCGTGCCGGCGCCGGGCTGTCCGAGACCGCTGAAGCTGTTGTACTCGAGTGTGCTGACGCCAATGCCGTCATACTTGAAGTCGAACTCGACCGTATGCCGGCCCGCCGATAGCGCATCGGGGCCTTCCCACTTGATGCGTTCGAGGTCGACCAGGTTCCACAAAAACACCGGCTTGCCCCGCAGCAAGTAGAAGCCATAGCCGGCGAAGCGCCCTCCCGAGGTCAGGATCATGCCCTCCGCGCCGCCCTGCGGCACGTCGATGTCGGCGGCGATCGTGTAGGACGCATTGAGCAGCAGCGGCGAATCTCCCTGCGGCAATCCCGTCATTGGTCGCGTGTACACGAACTCCGTGCGTCCAGCGGTGATGTTTGGTCGCGGCGCGATGATGCGCGCCGCGACCGAGGCGTCGAGCGGGAAGACCTGGTGCTTCCTGGCCTCGGCGATGAACATCTCCTTCATCTCCTTGACCTTCTGCGGGTTCGTGGCCGCGATGTCGTCGGACTGGCTGAAGTCCTTGCTCAGGTCATAGAGCTGCAGCACCTGATTGTTCAGCGGATCGGGGTTGGCCGGGCCAAACGCCTGCCAGGGCGCGCGATTGACCTTGGTGCTCAGCATCCAGCCGTCGTGGTAGAGCGCCCACTGGCCCATCATCTCGAAGTACTGCGTCTGGTGCCGCGACGGCACCTTGGCGTTCGGTCCATCGAACGTGTAGGCAAAGCTCGTGCCCTCGATCGGCGCCTGCTTGATGCCGTCGACATAATCCGGGGCCTGAATGCCGGCGGCCTCGAGGATCGTCGGCACGACGTCGATGACGTGGACGAACTGCTCGCGCAAGGAACCCTTGTCCTTGATGCGCGCCGGCCACGACACGACCATATTCTGGTTGATGCCGCCGAGCCTGGATGCGTTCTGCTTGAACCAGTCGAACGGCGTGTCAAACGCCCACGACCAGCCAGCCGACATGTGGTTATACGTCTGCTCGGTGCCCCAGACGTCGTAGAACCTCATCTGCACATCGACGGGCAGTTCACTCAGACCATTGAAGAACGCGACCTCGTTAGGCGTGCCGAGCGGTCCGCCCTCAGCGCTGGTGCCGTTGTCGCCGTTGATGTAGATGATAAGCGTGTTATCAAGCTTTCCGAGGTCCTCGAAATGCTTGATCACGCGACCGATCTCGTAGTCGTTGTAGGCAGCGTAGGCCGCAAACACTTCGACCTGACGGATGAAGAGTTTCTTCTCCTCCGCCGTAAGCTGGTCCCACGGCTTTAGGATATCGCTGGGCCATGGCGTGAGCTTGGTGTCGCTCGGGATCGCGCCGAGCCGCTTCTGGTTCTCGAATATGCGCTCGCGAAGCTTTTCGTAGCCGTCGTCGAACAGGTGCATCGCGCCGATCTTGTCTACCCATTCCTTGGTCGGGTGGTGCGGCGCGTGCGTGGCGCCAGGCGCATACTTGATGAAGAGCGGTTTGGAAGGGTCGGTCTGGTGGACGCGCGTCACCCAGTCGATGGCATCGTCGGCCATCGCGGTGACGAGATTCCAGGTGCCCGGCGGCTTCCCTAGGAATGGGTAGATCTGCGTCGTATTGCGGAAGAGATTTGGCTGCCACTGGTTCGCATCGCCGCCGACGAAGCCATAGAAGTATTCGAAGCCCATGCCGGTCGGCCACTGGTCGAACGGACCGACCTGGCTGGCCGTGAAGGCTGGCGTGTTGTGATTCTTGCCGAACCATGACGTCGCGTAGCCGTTGCCGAGCAGGATCCGCCCGATCGTCGTCTTGTCCTTGCCGATGATGCTGTTATAGCCGGGGAAGCCGGTCGACTGTTCCGAGATCACGCCGAAGCCGGCCGAGTGGTGGTTGCGCCCGGTGATCAGCGCCGCGCGGGTCGGCGAACACAGTGCGGTGGAGAAGACGCGGTTGTAGCGCAGGCCCTCATTGGCGATGCGGTCCATCGTCGGGGTCGGGATGACACCCCCGAAGGTGCTAGGCACGCCGAAGCCGGCGTCGTCAGTGATGATCAGCAGCACGTTCGGCGCGCCCTGCGGCGGGACCACGCGCGGCGCCCACCATGGCTTGGATTGCAGGGCGTCGTCCTTGATCACGCCGCCAAACGTCGGATCGGGCGGCGGGAGTTGCCTGCCGTCGATCGTGGTCGTGGCGCTCGGCGAACCCGCAGCGCCAGTCGTCTGCTGTGCCATCGAGGGCACAATCGTGAGCACGGTCAACGTAACAGCGCAGGACAACAGTGCGGACATTTTCATGACCGATCCTCCCTACTGGGTCTCTGCCATGGGCCAAAAGTGCACACCAACCGCATGGAAGTAGGGGCCGGACACCTTGGTGTTGACGTAGATCAACGGATGGGTCGTGGAGGTTCGGGCAAGCCGCGCGGCATCAGGATCCTAACGTTTATGTGATCGGGCCGTTTGGCAGGCCCTTGCCTTTGCAATCACTGCGCTTTCCGAGATCTGCGCGTCGCCGCTCCAGAATCTCGAAGGCTCGATGGAATAAGACGCGCCCGCACGCGTCACACCCGCACAACGCATCAAATATGGAGGCCAGAATGCGTAGGCCATCGTTTCACGGCGCCGTGACGGCGCTGTCAGGCATGCTTCCGAGACCAGGTCTAGGCACTGCGATTCTTGGCGCACGCCTTCTCATCGCGTTTGCTCTTCCGTCGCATGTGCTTGCGCAGGAAGCCCACCCGCCTGTCCCACCGGCCGTTGCCGCCGACGAGGCTCCGTTCTGGAAAGAGAACGAGGCCGCAATGATCAAGATGATGAACGACATGGAGATCAAGCCGACCGGCGACGTCGACCGCGACTTTGTGGCGATGATGTCCCCTCATCATCAAGGCGCGATCGACATGGCGATCAGCGAACTGCGCTACGGCAAGAACGAACAGTTACGGCGC
Organism: Bradyrhizobium sp. Leo170; assembly: GCF_004296405.1. Taxonomy (GTDB): domain Bacteria; phylum Pseudomonadota; class Alphaproteobacteria; order Rhizobiales; family Xanthobacteraceae; genus Bradyrhizobium. The sequence goes on along the minus strand of NZ_PSRR01000033.1, from coordinate 3,109 downwards.
ATCGCGCAGGAGATCATCGTCGATCAGATGCAGGAAATCGCAGCCATGAAGCTTGCGATCGGCCAGCCGGTGACGGATGCCGCGCCTGCCCCCACACAACAGCAACCAGCTTCGACTCCGGTCGAACATCACCACTCAGGCATGTCGATGGACATGTCATCGGGAATGAAGAAGTAGGAGCAAACCATGACGATCTGGAAGAGTCTTCTCCTTGCAGGCACGATGCTTGCAACCAGTTCCGGCGCCTGGGCAGGACAAGCGCCCGGCGCGCTGTCCGCGCCTGACGTGCCGATCAGCCATCACGACCGCGTTTACGCAGCGGAGCAATTCTCGAATACGGTCTCGGTGACGGACCCTGTCGATAACAAGCTCCTCGGCGTGATCAGGTTGGGCGATCCACAACCCGTTAACTTCAGCCCGCTCTACAAGGGGCAGGTTCTCGTCCACGGGATGGGCTATTCGCCCGATCATCGGACCCTGGCGGTGGTCTCGATCGGATCGAACTCGGTGACCTTCATCGACACCGCGACCAATGCCGTCAAGCATGTGACCTATGTCGGCCGATCGCCGCATGAAGCATTCTTCACGCCCGATGGCCGGGAGGTCTGGGTCACCGTGCGGGGCGAGAACTATATCTCTGTGATCGATAGCAAGACGTTCGCAGAGAAGACCCGTATCACCACACCCAGCGGTCCGGGCATGCAGATCTTCTCACCCGACGAAAAATATGGCTACATCTGCTCGTCCTTCAACCCGGAGACAGACGTCGTCTCCGTTGCCGATCACAAGATCATCGCGAAGGTCAAGCAGGAGAGTCCGTTCTGCCCGAACATCGCCGCGACGCCAGACGGAAACCAGGTGTGGTTCACGCTCAAGGACACCGGCACGACGCAGGTGTTCAATGCCAGGCCGCCGTTCAATCTGATCAAGACGATCGACAGCGGCCCGATCACCAACCACGTTAACTTCGCCCATACGGCGAAGGGGACTTTCGCCTACGTTACGATCGGCGGCTTGAACCAGGTCAAGGTGTTCCGCACGGATGATTTTTCGGAGGTCGCGACCATCCCTGTCGGGAATCTTCCGCACGGTGTGTGGCCGTCGGGCGATGGCAGCCGGATCTATGTCGGGCTTGAGAATGCCGACGCGCTCGCAGCGATCGACACGGCGACCAATACGGTGATCGCCAACATCCCGATCGGACAAGCGCCTCAGGCCATCGCCTATGTTCCGAACGCCGCCCCGGATCCGGACGACCGCCAGAACCTGCAGGCGCTCGGTGTCGCGGGCCAGGCCGCGCACCTCTCGCTCGGACCAAAGGATGGGTCAAAGGACGAGAAAGCTCCGACGAGCGTTTCACTGTTCGATCAGGGCCTGATCCAGGTGCTGCAGGCGTCGGTGACCGGTCTGACGCCGAAGCAGAAATACGTGCTTGCGCTGGCAGACCACGCTGACGGAAGCGGTCCTTTGCAACCGCTGGCGGCCTTCATGACCAATCCGGCCGGATCGGCCATCGTCAATGCCGTTGGGCCGATCCGGCAGATCGTCCAGGATCCGGCAAGTCCGGAACGGCGATATCTGGTCATTGCCCCCGGAGATGCGACGACGTCCGGAGAGGCGGTACAGGTGCAAACCCGCTGATGGTAGAGTGAGAATAAGCTGCAGGCGGAGCGCCATGGAAGACATGCTGAGGCAGGTCGAACCGTTGATACCCGCGCTCCGCCGCTATGCACGCGCGCTGGTTCGCAACCGCGCGAATGCCGACGACCTGGTGCAGGATTGCCTGGAGCGTGCGGTCAGCCGCTGGTACCAGCGGCGCGACGGCGATGTCCGCGCCTGGCTCTTCACGATCCTGCATAACCTGGCGATCAATCAGTTTCGCCAGTCAGCGACGCGCGGCAGGCATGTCCCGATCGACAACACCAATGAGAATGATTTGGGCGAGGCCGCAGCGCAGGAACAAAAATTGATGTATCAGGACGTTCTGAACAAGCTCGCGAAACTTCCCGAAGACCAGCGTGCCGTACTGCTGCTTGTTGGCGTCGAAGACCTTTCCTATGCGGATGCCGCGAAGGTGCTCGACATTCCCGCGGGCACGGTGATGTCGCGGCTCTCCCGGGCGCGCGAAAGGCTGCGGCAGGAAATCGAAGGCGCTGCGATCGATGCGCCAAACAACATTGTGTCAATACGGAGCGTGAAGAATGAGCCATCGACCGATCACGGAGGATGATCTCCACGCCTATGTGGACCGTGTCCTCGAACCGGAGCGGCAGGCAGAAGTCGCCGCTTATCTGGGTGATCATCCGGATGTCGCCAGACGCGTCGCCTCCTTCAGCGATCAGCGCGATCGGTTGCGCGCGGCGTTCGCGCCGATCGCCGAGGAACCCTTGCCGGCAGAGCTCAATCTGTCGCGCATCATCGAGCAGCGTTCGCGACGACCGTCGCCGGTTCGGTGGGCGATGGCGGCGATGCTGCTGTTGAGCATCGGTGGTCTCGGCGGCTGGTTCGTACGCGGCGCGCTGCAGACGTCGCCGAGCGGACTGGTTGCGCTCGCACAGGAGGCGGCCATCTCGTATAGTGTCTATGCACCGGATGGCGTCCGACCTGTCGAGGTTCGCGCGTCCGAGAGCGCTCAACTCGTGCAATGGCTCTCAGACCGGCTGCATCGGCCGGTGAAGGTGCCGGATCTGACTACGGCCGGCTACCGGCTGATGGGAGGGCGCCTTGTCGCCAGTTCGCACGGCCCCGCTGCAATGTTCATGTATGACGATGACCACGGCAGGCGAATTGTCGTGCTGACCCGACCGATGAGCCGTGCGGACCAGAACGCACCAATGACGCCCCAATCGCAGGGCGGTGTTGGAGGCTTCGCCTGGGCTGACGACGGCGTTGGCTACAGTCTGATCGGCCCCGCCGCTCCGGAGTCCTTGAGGCCGATTGCAAATGAGGTTCGGAGACAGGCTCGTTCGATCTGAACGCGACGGTTGTTCTGCGCCGCAATGACGATGTGGATGCAGAGGGTGCGACATAACAACCCGTCGGGCAAATCAGCAAAAGTCTGTCCAGCCCTCGCGTAAAAAACATTCTGCTTTCACCGTCGGGCAAATCA
>NZ_PSRR01000032.1 GCF_004296405.1 Bradyrhizobium sp. Leo170 | reverse complement strand
CCGCGGAGAGCTGTTTGAAATTTGAATCTGAAATCCACCCCACGTCGTCCCGAGCTTGACCCGGGACCCATAATCACAGGCCTCTCTAGTGCGCTCCGCTGCAACCACTTGCCCCGCCACAACACCTGCCTGTGGTTATGGGTCCCGTCTTTCGACGGGACGACAGTAGGATGGGTAGAGGGCAGCGAAACCCATCATTCGCGCGGCTTGCTCGATCGCGATGGGTTTCGTTGCCCTCTACCCATCCTACAGGGCATCAGAAGCGAGCGGACGGCACTACTCCTACCCCGCCAGCCGCTCCGCATATTCGATCGCTTCGATCAGGCTGACACCCGGGCGAAGCGCGTCGTCGTAGCGCCCCGACCGCGCCTCGATGCCCTGCCCGCGAAGCTGGTCGAGGATGCTCTCGCCGACCGGCTGAAAGCTCCCGTCCGGCCCCTTCGCGAACTGGCGGCCGGCGCGGGTGCAGCGTCCCTGGTGAGGAAACGCCGGCGCCACGATGCAGGCGTCCCAGAAGCCGGAGCGCAGGCAAGCATTGAGCTCCGCCGCCCAGGGACCGCGCATCAGGCTGTCGATCTTCTTGTAGGCCATGCCGGCGCCCCGAAGCAGCGGCGCCAGTTCCCGCGCGATGGCAAACGCCTGCTCGGCCCCGAGCTCCCGCGTGCCGCTGTCGATGGCGAAACTGCCGTGCCGGTCCGTGATCGAGTCCGCGCGCCAGGCCACGTCCAGCGGGTCCAGCGCGCCCACAAATTCAGCAGACGTCTCGAGCGAGCCGGTGAGATCGTCGGCCAGAAGCCTTAATTGCTGCATGATGCTGTGCCGGAAATGGTGTGCACGTTCTAGGCATCTGCCTCGCTGGATGCAATCCAACAATGGCGGTACGCCTTGGCTTTACGCTAGAATGTACCTTGCTCCAATGCGGGAGGTGTGGCGATGCCGAGAAAGGGAATCACCGGCCACGACGAATGGGTCATCACCGAGGCGCTGGCGACGGCGCTCGTCGCCCTCGAGCAGCTTCCGCCCAAACACCAGCCGCGACCGCACATGGAAGACATCCGAAAGCTGCTTGCCGCTGGCTGCGATCGCGGAACCGTCACCCTGCATCTGGCGCAAGCAAAGTGCCGGCTGTTTCCCGACGCCGATCCGCTGGCGATCTACGAGGAATACGGGCTCAGCGACGGGCAAGGCTGAGACGTTAAAGCATGATCCGGAAAAGTGGGCACCGGTTTTCCGAAAAAGATCATGCTCAAACAAAGCGCTAAAGCGGGATGACGATTCGAAGAAAAGTCATCACGCTTTAACGGCTGATCCGCCAGATCGTGCCGTTGGCGTCCTCGGTTATGAGCAGCGCGCCGTCGCGTGCCACGGCGACGCCGACCGGGCGTCCCCAGACTTCGGAATCGTTGATGACGAAGCCGGTCGCGAAGTCCTCGTATTCGCCCGTCGGCACGCCGTCCCGCAACCGGATGCGGATCACCTTGTAGCCCGTGCGCTTCGATCGGTTCCACGAGCCGTGCAGGGCCGCGAAGATGTCGCCGCGATACTCGGCGGGAAAATTCTGGCCATCATAGAACGTGAGGCCAAGCGAAGCCGAATGCGCCTGCAGCAGCACGTCGGGGACCGTGACCTTGTCCTTCAGCTCAGGCCGCGCGCCGGCGTGCCGCGGATCCTGATTGGCACCGATGTAGAACCACGGCCAGCCATAGAACGCGTTCTCGCGGACGCGGGTCACATAGTCGGGCACGAGGTTGTCGCCGAGACCATCGCGCTCATTGGTCGAGCACCAGGGCACGCCCGTTTGCGGCTGGATCGCAAGCCCGACGCAGTTCCGGATACCGGTGGCAAAGGTGCGCTGGTTCTTGCCGTCAGGATCGAAGGCAAGCACCGCCGCGCGGTCGGTCTCGTTGCCCCAGGCGGCGCCGAGCGGGCGCTCGCGCTTCCAGGCTTCCAAGCCACCCGGTGGGGTACCCATGCCCTCCCCCGAATTGCCTGCCGAGCCGACCGAGACCAGCATCCGCTTATTGTCGGGCGTAAAGACAATGTCGCGAGTCGAATGGCCCCAGCCGTGCGGCAGCTTGGCGACGACTGTCTCCGGCTTTCCGGAAGCCTTGAGGTCGCCATTGCGATAGGCAAAGCGGACCACGCTTCCGGTGTTGGCGACATAGAGCCATTGCGGGTTGTCGCCACTCGGAAAGAAGGCGATGCCGAACGGACGATCGAGGCCGGTGGCGTAGACTTCGTTGATCGTGGGTTTGGTCGCTCCATCGGCGGCACGCAACAGACGGATGCGCCCGGCGCGCGTCTCGGCGACGAAGATGTCGCCGTTCGGCGCGGTCTTGATGATGCGCGGCCCGTTCAAGCCGTCGGCGAACAGGTCGGCCTTGAACCCCGGCGGCACTTGGGGAATTGCCGAGGCCGTTCGCGGCGCGACCCGCGACATGTTCGCGCTCGATGGCGTCGCGCCAGGTTTGGGCAGATCCTGCGGCGTGATCAGACGCAAGGTGCCGGGCTTGTCGCGCCGCCAATCGCCAAAGGCTTCCTGTCCCTTCAGTACAGCCGGCTGTGCGCTTGCAGCAGCCGGCATCATCGATACAAGCAAGCCCGCAATCGTGACGCTTGCTGCAACTGGCTTCCAGGGCATTTCACATCCTCACGCGAGACGACGATCTCGCGAACACGCATCCATAGCGTGGAACCTTTGCAGGCTCATTTCACAATCGCGTCTGTGGTTGCGACGATTTGGCCATCAATGCCCTCTTGCCGGCGCGTTGAGCTCGATCGAGCGCATGCTCAGCGCGAGCGGGATCATCAGGGCGCCGATGACCGCGAGCGTCCAGAACACATCGATATAGGCGAGGAAGTCGATCTGGCGCTGCAACGTCTGGCCGACCCAGGCGATCGCCTGCGAGGCCGCGTCGGTGGCATTGGAGCCCTGCGCCTGGAAATAGCGCGTCATCGCATCGATGGTCTGCTGGTAACCGATGTCGGACGGCGCGGCGTGTTCGACCAGCCGGCTCTGATGGAATTGCTGGCGCTGCGCCAGCACCGTCTGCGCCAGCGCTACTCCCATGGAACCGCCGATGTTGCGTGCGACGTTGATCAGCGCCGAGGCTTGATTGGTCTTCTCCGGCGGCACGCCATCGTAGGATGCGGTCGTCACGGGCAGGAACAGGAACGGCAGGCCCATGCCGAGAAAGATGCGCGACCAGGCCGCGTAGCCATAGGTCATGTCCTCGGTGAGCCCCGTAAGATGCCACATCGAGAGCATCACGATCGTCGCGCCAACCATGATCAGGTATTTCGGCTGCACGATGCTCACGAGCCTGCCGACGATCGGCATCATCAGCAGGGTGAAGATGCCACCCGGGGAGAGCACGAGGCCGGCGAGCATCGCGGTATAGTCCAGCTCGGCCTGCAGCAGTTGCGGCAGGATCTGGGTGGTCGAAATCAAGACCGCGCCGGTGCCGAGCATCACCAGGAAGCAGGCGGCGAACTGCCGGCGGCCAAGCAGGCGAAGATCGACGATCGGGTCCTTGCGCGTCAGCTCCCAGGGGATCAGCGCCAGCAGGCAGAAGGCCGAAATCAGTGCGAAGCCAAGGATCATGTTCGATCCGAACCAGTCGTTGCGCTGGCCTTCGTCGAGCACGAATTCGAGCGAGCCGAGTCCGACCGCGACCAGCGCGAAGCCGACATAATCGACGCGGATGCCATTGCGGAGCAGTTCGCGCCGCTCTTCCTCAGCGCCCGACGGTTCGCTGACCAGCGATCCCACCAGGAACAGCGAGAGCAATCCCATCGGCACGTTGATCAGAAACACCCAGTGCCAGGAATAGGTATCGGTGATCCAGCCGCCGAGGGTCGGCCCGATCACCGGCGCCACCACTACGGCGACGCCGTAGATCGCAAAGGCCTGCCCGCGCTTGGCCGGCGGAAAGGAGTCGGCGAGGATCGCCTGCTCGGAGGTCGCCATGCCTCCTCCACCGAGTCCTTGCAGGATACGGAACAGCACCAGGGATTCCAGGCTCCAGGCAAATCCACACAGCAGCGAGGCCACGCTGAAGGTGGCCACGCAGATCATATAGAAGCGCTTGCGCCCGATCACGGTGGCGAGCCAGCCCGAAATCGACAGCACGATCGCGTTGGCGACAAGATAGCTGGTGATGACGTAGGTGCTCTCGTCGATCCCGACGGCCAGCCCGCCCGCGATGTGGCGCAGCGCGACGTTGGCGATCGTCGTGTCCAGCACCTCCATGAAGGTCGCGATCGAGACGACGAAGGCGATCAGGTAAGGATTGTTCCCGCCGGCCGCCGAGCGCTCCGGCGACCAGCCGCCGGTCTGGGTCGTGTCCGTCATTGTACTTTCGTCCAGGGCACGACCGACATGCCGGGGCCGACGGGGACGTCGGCGGGCCAATGATCAACCACGATCTTCACCGGCACGCGCTGCACGACCTTGACGTAGTTGCCGGTGGCGTTCTCTGCCGGCAGCAGGCTGAACGCCGTGCCCGAGCCCGGCTGCACCGAGTCGACGTGTCCGGTCAGCTTGCGATCCGGATAGGCGTCGATCCTGAACTCGACGGGTTGGCCCGGACGCATATAGCGAAGCTGGGTCTCCTTGTAGTTCGCCACGATCCAGACCTCGTCGGGCACGAACATCATGATGCTCTGCCCAGCCGTCGCATACGTCCCCTTGGCGCCGCTCAGCTTGACGACGCGTCCGGACTGGGCAGCTGTGACATTGGTGTATTGGAGATTGAGCCTGGCCTGATCGCGCTGCGCCTCCGCCTGCTGCAGCGAGGCCTTGGCGCTCTCGCGTTGGGCCTGCAGCGGCTTGATCCCAAGCTCTGCGACGGTTACCGCCGTCCTCGCACGGGTAGTATTGGCCTGCTGCGCTTCGAGATCGGACTTGGTCTGTTGCTCGCGTTGCAACGTGCCGGCGCCTTTCTGCAGGAGATCCTCGGCGCGTGCGGCTTCCTGCTGCGCGAATTGCAGTTGCGCTTCGGCCTGCGAGAGCTGCGCTCTCGCCTGATCGATCTGGGCCTGCTGGCTGGCGGTCTGGGCCTCGATGTTGGTAATATTGGCCCGCGCTGCGGCAACCTGCCCCTCGGCCTGGTCGAGCGCGATCCTGTAGTCGCGATCGTCGATACGGGCGAGCAGATCGCCCGCATTGACGTGTTGGTTATCCGTGACGGGCACGTCGACAAGGTAGCCGCCGACCTTCGGAGCAACCGAGAAGCTGCGGGCGGCGACAAAAGCATCGTCGGTCGATTCGTAATCACGGACCTCGAGCCAATAGACGCCGCCGCCAATCAGCGCAGCCAGGAGAACGCAGGCGCCCGCGATCGCCAACAGCCAGTGCTCGCGGAACCGATCGAGCATCGATGGCTTGTCGGGCGCCGTTGGCGGACTGTCCCGCGTTTCGCTGACGTCCCTGAGTTCAGGCTTCTGCTCGGGGGAGCGTTCCGGAGGCCGTGTTTCTTCCGCGGACGGCCTACGCTCTCGGGTCGTGGCATCCACGGCAGCACCTCAAGCGAAGATGATTGGCAATCGATCTGGCTAACCGCGCGGTCAGAGCATGGTTCCCAGCAAGCCGTTCATCGGGCACCGTTGCCTGTTGGAACCCTCTCGCGGACCAACTGTTTTCAGTGGTTCGTTGCGCTCCCCTGGAGAGCGTCTTGCCGGGAAAGAAGTGACGGTTCGCTGGGACACAATGGCGCGCATTCTGATCGGGACATCCGGCTGGCATTACGAATCTTGGCGCGGGCCGTTCTTCCCGAAGGGCCTGCCGCTCAAGAATCAGCTTCGCTACTACGCAAGCCAATTTCCGACCACAGAATTGAACGGCGTGTTCTATCGCACGCCGACGCCGGAGGCGGTGAAGGGCTGGCGCGAGCAGACGGATCAGGATTTTGTCTTCGCCTGGAAGGCGTCCAAGTTCATCACGCATTGGAAGCGTCTGTCGGAGAATTCCGTGAACAGCCTCGAGTTGCTCGAAGATCGCCTGTCGCTACTGGGCAACAAGGTCGGTCCCATCCTGTTTCAACTGCCGCCGCAGTTTGAGGCCAAGCCGGATCGCCTCGCCTCCTTCCTCAAGCTGCTGTCGAGGAAGCGCCGCTACAGCTTCGAATTCCGGCACCCGAGCTGGTACGCCCCGAATGTCATGCGGCTGCTGGCCGATGCGAACATCTCGCTCTGCATTTCGGACCATCATGACGCGCCAGCGCCGTGGAAGCGCACCGCCGATTTCGTCTACGTCAGAGGCCACGGCCCTGGCGGCCGATACAAGGGTCATTATCGCAGCGCGACCTTGGCCGAGTGGGCCAAGCGCATCCGCTCCTGGAAGAAGCAGGGCTGCGACGTCTACGTCTATTTCGACAACGACCAGAAGAGCGCCGCGCCCGCCGACGCAGCTACGCTGCGACAATTGATCGAAGGGAGAAAGTAGGAACCACGCCAACCGCGTAGAGCCCCGGCTGAGAAAAAATGCCGGCTCATGGCCGGCATTTTCTTCATCGCATCGATCTAATATTGGCCGCCCGATTGCTTGCCCTTGTTGCCGCTGGTGCCGGGACCTTGGCTGGAAGGATGGGCCGCGCGGCTCGAGCCGCCGCCAGCGCCGGTCGTCATGCCTTTCTTGCTGGGGTGCGTACTCGTATGCGGCGTCGCGCCAGGCCCGACATTGCCCTGGCTGGACGCACCCGGCGCGGGCTGCGCCTGCTGCGCGAGTGCGCCGCCGGCAGACAATGCCAGAACGCATGCAGAGGCCAGAATGATCTTCTTCATCGGTATCTCCTTGGATTGACTTGTCGGCTCAACCCGGCGCCGCCCGAACCGGTTCCTACCGCCGTGGACGCAAGTTCGTGCGTTTCGCCATCCATGTTCAATAGATCGCGAGAAGACTTAGGAACCAAACACGCCAAACCGGGTTCCCCAGGAAGATTCGAGGAACCGACATGTCGGCATGGTTCAAGGACGAGTCCTTCCCCGTGCTGCTGGAGAGCGCGGTACAGATCGCGTGGGACTATCTCAGGCGGGCTGGCGAAATCGATGATCCGGTGGAAGCACACCACTTCCTGATCGAGAAAGTCGCCTTCATGATCAGCCAGGGCCAGCACAACAGGCTTGTGCTGTCGAATCGCGCCATTTCCGCCTTTCAGCAATACAAGCGCGCACGCACCATCGAGTTGTCGTTGATCTCGCGATGAGGTCGGTCATAGGCGCGGCGCGCCTTACCTAGTGGATGATGTCCAGCGGCAATCGGCAAATCTCGTCGCCGTCTTCGTTGGTGACGAGGATCGAGTAGTGCCGGTTCTTCAGGTTCGGGTGTTCGCCGAGCAGGCGCCGCGCGATGTTGTCGGCCGAATCCATCGCGGCGATATCGTCAGCGAGTTCCGCGCCGCCTTGATCGGCAACCGTCTTGGTGTTGACGAGATCGAAATGGTAGAGCGGCATTTTTCGCTCCCGCCTGGCATCGTCTCACCCGAGACTACGCACGACAACCCGACTTGGTTCCCGGTCGTAGCCGCCGTCCCGTCGCGCCTTGAAAATCCTGCGGCCCGAAGGAACGCCGGTCCGCAACATCGGTTAGGCGGTAAACGACGACAGCGAGGTCTGCCATGAGAGTTTGCGATGCGATGACCCCCGACGTTCAGCTCTGTACTCCCGAAGACAGCTTGAAGGATGCGGCAGAGGCAATGGGCGCGCTTGGCGTCGGACTGCTGCCGGTCACCGAGAATGACCGCCTCGTCGGCATGGTGTCCGACCGCGATATCGCTGTTCGCGGCGTCGGCATGGGCCGCGGACCGGAGGCGCGGATCCGGGACGTCATGACTGCCGAGGTGAAGTACTGCTTCGAAGATCAGGATCTCGACGAGGTCATGGCAACTATGGGCGAGATTCAGGTCCGTCGCATGCCCGTACTCAATCGCGAAAAGCGGTTGGTCGGCATTATTGCGCTCGGCGATATTGCGCAGGCCAAGGACGGTCACAGCGCGGGCGTGGCGCTGAGCGAGATTTCTCGTCCCAGCGCCCAACATGCACAGCTATAGCGATGCACGAGCATCAACACGACAAAGTCAGCCTCAACCTTGACCTGCTTTGCGCGACATTGGCGATCGTCAGCGCGGCGCTGCTCACGGGGATGCTGAGATATCTGTTGGGATGAAGAGCCCCAATCATGTGCGGCGGACCGCCGACCGCGTCCCTGTGCTTGCCGGGTTTCCTGAGCGCCGCTGGCGCCAGCACCTGTTCGCGAATGGCTTATATTGAATTCGCGATCCGGGAGACGGCTCCGTCTGCCGTGACCTGCTCGTCGTTCGTCTCGAAAGTCATCGAGAGGCCGCCCGTTGGACCGATGGCTCGCTCAAGCCATTTGATCGACTCTTCGATCCAGTGATCGCTATTCGCTGGATCGGCTTGCGCCCTCGCCCGGCAGGCATCGGCCTGCGCCAGACAGGCAGCCTTGCGATCCATCGTCATCTCAGCGCGGCGATTGCAGGCCGGGCGAGGTCAGCCACTCGTTCAGATGAGCGGCGGTTTCCGCTTGCCTTGCCTTCTTCAGCAGTGCGTCACGCGCTTCACCTTGCGGCAACTGCTCGGCTGCCGCGCGTGCCTCGTCTGCCGCTCTCTGGAGCCGCTCGTCGAACGGCACGCTGTTCTTTCTTCGATTGCGCTTTGCCGTCATGGAAGTCTCCCGCTTCGCAAGTGAGTATAGAATCGCGCTTCCAACAACCTATCGTCGCTAACTCAGGTTACTTCGCGCGAACAAAATAAGCGGCTAGGCAGGAACGAATCACTCGAAAAACAGCCCCAACGGCCTCTCTTGGCAACCCGTCGCTCCTCCGCAGCTAAGGCTTGGACTGCATGGCGGCTTCGCCCTGCTCCCGCGCCGGCACGCTCACATGCACTTCATGGCCCTGCCGAATCGCCAAAGATGCAGCAGCGACGGCCGATTCGAACGCGGATTCCTTGGTCGCATATTCACCGTTCACAACGCCGTCGTGCAGCACTCCCCATTGGTCGCGAATTGGCACGATGGCGTATTGCGCAAGTCCCATCTTCCTCTCCGCTGCAAACGTCTTCGTGATTACTTCTTGTCGGGATCGTTCGGGCGAACGGTCATGTTGCTCTCGGGCATTTTGTCCTTGCCCGCGTCGCCATTGTCGTCCCGCCCGCCTGAAGTCGATGTCCCGCTACCGCTCCGGCTCGGTCTCGTTGCACTGCCGATTGTCGCCGCAGAGCCTGGCGTGGCGGAGCTCGCGGCCGGGTCTCCCGTGGTCGATCCGCGCCCGCTCGGTGCGCCGTCCGTTTGCGCCAGTGCGAGCGCGGAGCACAGCGTGAATCCAAAAGCCAATGCAATGCGTGTCAGTTTCATCGCAAGCCATCCTTAAGATGTCGATGAAACTAATCGGCCAGTGACGAGAACGTTCCTAATCGCGGTTTCCGACGCCTGATCCGTCGTGGCTATGCGGTGCGCGAACTGAGCGCCGGCTCCGGTCCTGGCGCATTCATATCTCGATATGGAGCGGCCTCCGTGCGCGGCTTTCCCTGCAGCGGCACCGTTAGGCGACAGACCAGGCCTTCAGGGCGCCAATCGAAATCGGCATTGCCGCCAAGCTGGGTCTCGATGCTGGCGATCACGCTCCTCGTGCCGAATCCCTTGGAGGTCGGCTTTGTTACTCGCGGTCCGCCTGTTTCAACCCACGCCAGGATCAGCCTGTCGCTCTGCACTTCCCAGGTGATGGCGAGTCGGCCCGACAGCGAGGAGAGGCTGCCATACTTCGCGGAGTTGGTGACGAGCTCGTGCAGCGCCAGCGCCAGCGTTTGCGCCGTGGCAGGCTCGAGCTGGACCTCCGCACCCTCATACTGGATTTGTCCGGCTTCCGAATACGGCGCTACTTCTTCGGCCACCAGTCGCCGGATTTCCGCGCCCTGCCAGCTCGACAGCGACAGCACAGTGTGAACCCGCGCGAGCGCCGTGATCCGGCCCTCGACCGCCTGCACATAGGCGTTGACATTCTGCGCGCGCGTCAACCGTACGATCGACTGCGCCAGCGCGAGAGCGTTCTTGGCGCGATGATCGACTTCTCGCGTGAGCAGGCTCTGCCGTTCTTCGGCGCGCTTGCGGTCGGTGATGTCGACGGTGACGCCGCTGACCCGCACGACCCGGCCGTTCTTGTCGGTCGTCGCTGCCGCCGTGCCGACGCACCAGCGCACCTCCCCGTCGGGGCGGACGACGCGGAATTCAGCCTCGTATGATTTCACGCCCTTCGCGAATTCGGTCCAGGCCTCGCGCAAGCCGTTGAAATCCTCGGGATGAAACAGCGCTTGAATGTTGGCGGAAGTCAGCTCGAAGCTCTTGGCATCAACGCCGAAGATCTTGTACTGGCCATCGTCCCACATCCAGTCACCGTTGACCCAATCCCAGTCCCAGGAGCCCATCTTGCCGGCGGCAATCGCCATGCTGCGGCGCTGTTCGCTTTCGACCAGCCGCGCGGTTGATTGCTCGAGCTCCGCGGTGCGCGCGCGGACGCGGTCCTCAAGTTCGGAATTGAGCCGCTCCAACTGCCGGGTCTTGCGGTAGAGCTCGGCGAAGACGCGGATCTTCGCGCGCAGCACTTCCGGCACCACCGGCACCGGAACGTAGTCGACTGCGCCCATCTCGTAGCCGCGCAGCCGATCGATATCGCTGACCTGGATCGCCGAGATGAAAATCATTGCGGTCTTCTGGAAGCGCGGATGCTCGCGGATCATGGCCGCGAGCTCGAAACCATCGAGCTCGGGCATGCAGACGTCGACCAGGATGACCGCGACTTCGTTCTTGAGCAGAAACTCGAGCGCTTCCCGCCCCGACGCGGCCACCACCAGATTCTCGCCGAGCTCCTTCAGGATCACTTCATAGGCCAGCAGCTTCGCCGGCTGGTCATCCACCAGAAGAATGTTTACCTTTTCATGGTCCATCATCTTCATGCCGCTTCAGCGATGTAGCCACATGCGGATGGCGAGCAGCAATTGCTCGGTATTCACCGGCTTGGCCAGATAATCCGACGCGCCCGCTTCCAGGCATTTCTCGCGGTCGCCCTTCATCGCCTTCGCGGTCAGTGCGATGATGGGAAGACGGGCAAGCGCCGCATTCTGCCTGATCACACCGATGGTCTGATAGCCGTCCATCTGCGGCATCATGATGTCCATCAGGACGATGGCAATCTTGGGATTGGATTCGACCAGCGCGATCGCCTCGTGGCCCGTTGTAGCCGTCAGTACCCTCATACCGCGCCGTTCGAGCACGCTGGAAAGCGCGAAGATGTTCCGCGCGTCGTCGTCGACGAGAAGCGCCGTCTTGCCAATCAGATCCTCATCGGAACTGTTAAGTTTCTCTAGCATCCTTTGCTTTTCAATCGGCAATTCCGTGATGACACGGTGCAAGAACAGTGACGTTTCGTCGAGCAGACGCTCCGGTGATTCGACGCCTTTTACGACAATGCTGCGCGCCATCGTATGAAGTTCGGCATCCTCCTCGGCCGAGAGTTCCCGTCCGGTGAAGACCACGATCGGAACATTGGACAGGTTCTCGTCCTTGCGGATTTCGTCGAGCACCTCAAAGCCGCTCATATCAGGCAGCCGCAGATCGAGTACGACGCAGTCGCAAGGGATGCTTCGCAAGGTAGCGAGCGCCCCGGCTCCGGTACCGGTGGTGACGATCTCGACGTCCTTGTGATCCAACAGTTCTTTGATGCTGAGCCGTTCGGCCGGATTGTCTTCCACGATCAGGAGCCGCTTGCGTCGCGGCCTTGCATATTCCTTGATCTGGGCGAGCGCCGCGCTGACGCCCTCGGTCGTCGTGGGCTTGTTGACGAAGGAGAAGGCGCCGCGCGCCAGCGCATGCTGCCGGTCCTCGTCGAGCGTGATGACCTGCACCGGAATGTGCCGGGTCAGCGGATTGTGCTTGAGCTGGCTCAGCACGGTCCAGCCGAGCATGTCGGGCAGGAACACATCGAGCGAAACCGCGGTCGGCTGGAACTGCTTGGCGAGGTCCAATGCCTCGGCGCCGCGGTTAGCGACCAGGACCTTGAAACCCTTGTCCCGTGCGAGATCGACCAGGACCCGCGCGTAATGCGGGTCGTCTTCGACGATCAGGAGGATTCTGTCTCCAGGCTCGAGATTAAGCCGGTCATCCGGCACTTCCGCCACGCGCTCCTGCGCTGCGGGCGCTTGCAATGCCGGCGCACCGCCCTGCGATAAGGGCAGCGCGGGCGGCACGCGAAGCGCAACGCTCGGGCCGGAATATTTCAGCGGCAGATAGAGCGTGAAGGTACTGCCTCTGCCGGGCGCACTTCGCAGATGGATCTCGCCGCCGAGCAGGCTCGCAAGTTCGCGGCTGATCGCAAGGCCGAGGCCGGTGCCGCCATATTTGCGGCTGGTGCCTGCGTCCGCCTGCTGGAACGCTTCGAAGATCAGCTTCTGCTTGTCCAGGGGGATGCCGATGCCGGTATCGCTCACCTCGAAGGCGACGACTGCGGGTGCGGTGTTGAGAATTGGATGCTCGGCGCTCCAGCCGCCGACCGCGGCCGAGACGGTCAGCTTGACGCCGCCCTCAGCGGTGAACTTGAAGGCGTTGGACAACAGGTTCTTCAGCACCTGCTGCAGGCGCTTGGAGTCGGTGACCATGCTACGGGAAAGCGTCTCGTCGACCTCGATGCGAAACGACAGATGACGGTTTTCCGCCTCGTGGCGGAACGGCCGGCCGACGGTTTCGAGCAGGCTCGATGTCAGGATTTCCTCGGCGTCCACGGTCACGGTACCGGACTCGATCTTCGAGAGGTCGAGGATGTCGCTGATCAGGTTGAGCAGGTCGGTGCCGGCGCCGTGGATGGTGCGGGCGAATTCAACCTGTTTGGGCGCAAGATTGCCTTCGGGATTATCTGAGAGCTGCTGGCCGAGGATCAGGATGCTGTTCAACGGTGTGCGCAGCTCGTGCGACATGTTGGCCAGGAATTCCGACTTGTATTTCGAGGTCAGCGCAAGCTCGCTCGCCTTTTCTTCCAGCGCGCGGCGTGCCTGCTCGATTTCCTGGTTCTTGCGTTCGACCTCGACGTTGCGTTCGGCGAGCTGTTGCGCCTTCAGTTCGAGCTGCTCATTGGTCTGCTGCAATTCCCGCTGCTGGGCCTGAAGCTCGCCCGCGAGCTGTTGCGACTGCTTCAGCAGGCCTTCGGTCTGCATCGTTGCCTCGATGCTGTTGAGCAGGATGCCGACGCTGTCGGTCAATTGCTCCACAAAGGTGATCTGCGAGGCGGTGAACGACGCGAGCGAGGACAGCTCGATCACGGCCTTGACCTGGTTCTCGAACAGGACCGGGAATACCACCACGTTCTTCGGCAGCACGCGCATTAGCGCCGAATTGACCGGCACCAGGTCGGCCGGAATGTCCGAAAGCAGCCGCTGCCGCTTGTCCAGTGCGCATTGGCCAATTAGCCCCTCGCCCATGCGCACGAATGATGGATGCGGATTGGCGCCGTCGTCGGCATAGGCGGACAACAGGCGCAGTTGCGGAATCTCGGCGCTCTCGACCTGGTAGATCACGCCCATATGCGCGTTGATCACGGGCGCCAATTCGGCCAGCAGCAGCCGCCCCACGGTCGACAGATCGCGCTGGCCCTGCAGCATGTTGGTGAATCTGGCGAGATTGGTCTTCAGCCAGTCCTGCTCGGTGTTCCGATCCGTGGTCAGACGGAGGTTGCCTATCATGGTGTTGATGTTGTCCTTGAGTTCGGCCACCTCGCCGCGGACATCGACCTGAATGGTGCGGGTCAGGTCGCCTTTTGTCACCGCGGTCGCGACCTCCGCGATAGCGCGGACCTGCGAAGTCAGGTTGGCGGCCAGCAGGTTGACGTTGCCGGTCAGATCCTTCCACGTGCCGGCGGCGCCGGGCACATTGGCCTGGCCGCCGAGCCGGCCCTCGACGCCGACTTCGCGCGCCACGGTCGTGACCTGATCGGCGAATGTGGCCAGGGTCTCGGTCATGTTGTTGATGGTGTCGGCGAGCGCGGCCACCTCGCCTTTCGACTTCACGGTCAGGTTCTGCTTCAGATCGCCATTGGCCACCGCGGTCACGACCTTGACGATGCCGCGCACCTGCTCGGTCAGGTTGGCGGCCATCACGTTCACGGTATCGGTCAGATCCTTCCAGGTGCCGGCGACGCCGCGCACCTCGGCCTGGCCGCCGAGCTTCCCCTCGGTGCCGACCTCGCGCGCCACGCGCGTCACTTCGCCCGCAAACGCATTGAGCTGGTCCACCATGGTGTTGATGGTGTTCTTCAGCTCGAGGATTTCGCCCTTCACGTCGACGGTGATCTTGCGCGACAGGTCGCCGCGCGCCACCGCGGTCGTGACTTCCGCGATGTTGCGCACCTGCGTGGTGAGGTTGGCCGCCAGCAGGTTGACGTTATCGGTGAGGTCCTTCCAGGTGCCGGCCACGCCGGGCACCACGGCCTGGCCGCCCAGCCTGCCCTCGGTGCCGACCTCGCGCGCCACGCGCGTCACTTCCGCCGCGAAGGAGCGGAGCTGCTCGACCATCGTGTTCAGCGTTTCCTTGAGCAGCAGAATCTCGCCGCGGACGTCCACGGTGATCTTCTTCGACAAGTCGCCGCCGGCGATCGCGGTCGCGACTTCCGCGATGTTGCGTACCTGGGCCGTCAGGTTCGACGCCATGAAGTTGACGTTGTCGGTCAAGTCCTTCCAGGTGCCGGCGACCTCGGGCACTTCGGCCTGGCCGCCGAGCTTGCCTTCGGTGCCGACCTCACGCGCCACGCGCGTCACTTCGGAGGCGAAGGCGTTGAGCTGGTCCACCATCGTGTTGATGGTGTTCTTCAGCTCCAGGATTTCGCCCTTCACGTCGACCGTGATCTTGCGCGACAGGTCGCCGCGCGCCACGGCGGTCGTGACTTCCGCGATGTTGCGGACCTGGGCGGTCAAATTGCCGGCCATCGAGTTGACGCTGTCGGTGAGGTCCTTCCAGGTGCCGGCAACGCCGGGCACGTTTGCCTGGCCGCCGAGACGCCCTTCGGTGCCGACCTCGCGGGCCACGCGCGTCACCTCGCCCGCAAAGCGGTTGAGCTGATCGACCATCGTGTTCAGCGTTTCCTTGAGCTGCAGGATCTCGCCGCGCACGTCCACCGTGATCTTGCGCGACAGGTCACCGCCGGCGATCGCGGTCGCGACCTCGGCGATGTTGCGCACCTGGGCGGTCAGATTGCCCGCCATCGAGTTCACGGAGTCGGTCAGATCCTTCCAGGTGCCGGCGACGCCGGGCACTTCCGCCTGGCCGCCGAGCTTGCCGTCGGTGCCAACCTCCCGCGCAACGCGCGTCACTTCACCCGCGAAGGCGTTGAGCTGGTCCACCATGGTGTTCAGCGTCTCCTTCAATTGAAGGATTTCGCCTGACACGTTCACGGTGATCTTCTTCGACAGGTCGCCCTTCGCCACCGCGGTTGCGACTTCCGCGATGTTGCGAACCTGGCCCGTCAGGTTCGATGCCATCGAGTTGACGCTGTCGGTCAGATCCTTCCAGGTGCCGGCGACGCCGCGCACCAGCGCCTGGCCGCCGAGCTTGCCTTCGGTACCGACCTCGCGCGCCACGCGCGTGACTTCGCCGGCGAAGGCGTTGAGCTGGTCAACCATCGTGTTGATGGTGTCCTTCAGCTCCAGGATTTCGCCGCGCACGTCGACCGTGATCTTCTTCGAGAGGTCGCCATTGGCCACGGCCGTCGTCACTTCCGCGATGTTGCGGACCTGGGCGGTCAGGTTGGACGCCATGAAGTTCACGTTATCAGTCAGGTCCTTCCAGGTGCCGGCAACGCCGAGCACGTTAGCCTGGCCGCCGAGCTTGCCTTCGGTGCCCACTTCGCGCGCCACGCGCGTGACTTCGGACGCGAAGGCGTTGAGCTGGTCCACCATGGTGTTCAGCGTCTCCTTCAATTGAAGGATCTCGCCTGACACATTCACCGTGATCTTCTTGGAAAGGTCGCCGCCGGCGATCGCGGTGGCGACATCGGCGATGTTGCGGACCTGGGCCGTCAGGTTGGACGCCATGAAGTTGACGTTATCAGTCAGGTCCTTCCAGATGCCGCCGACGCCGGGCACCTGGGCCTGGCCGCCGAGCTTGCCTTCGGTGCCGACCTCGCGCGCAACGCGCGTCACTTCGCCCGCGAAGGCGTTGAGCTGGTCCACCATGGTGTTGATGGTGTCCTTCAGCTCCAGGATTTCGCCGCGCACGTCGACGGTGATTTTACGCGACAGGTCGCCGCGCGCGACCGCGGTCGTCACGTTGGCGATATTGCGCACCTGCGCGGTCAAATTGCCGCACATCGCGTTGACGGAATCGGTCAGGTCCTTCCAGGTACCGGCCACGCCGGGCACGATCGCCTGGCCGCCAAGCTTGCCGTCGGTACCCACCTCGCGCGCGACGCGCGTCACTTCGGACGCGAACGAGCGCAATTGGTCGACCATGGTGTTGATCGCTTCCTTCAACTGCAAGATCTCGCCGCGGACGTCGACCGTGATCTTTTTCGACAGGTCGCCATTGGCGACCGCGATCGTCACCTCCGCGATGTTGCGAACCTGACCGGTCAGGTTGTTGGCCATCGAGTTGACGCTCTCCGTCAGGTCTTTCCAGACACCGGTCACCTCCGGCACCTGGGCCTGCCCGCCAAGCCGGCCCTCGACGCCGACTTCACGCGCCACGCGTGTCACTTCCGATGTGAACACGCCGAGCTGCTTGATCATCGTGTTGACGATGTTCGCCGACTGCAGGAATTCGCCGCGCAGCGGCCGCCCCTCGACGTCAAGCTGCACGGTCTGCAGCAGGTCGCCCTGTGCGACCGCCGCAACCGCGCGCGTCACTTCCCGGGTCGGCCACAAGAGGTCGTCGATCAGCGTGTTGATCGAGCCTTCCATGTCCGCCCAAGAACCACTTGAAAGGCCGAGATTCACGCGTTGGCGGGTCTGTCCCTCCCGGCCAACGACCTGGCCGACGCGCTCGAGCTGCTGGGCCATGCGCTCGTTCGCTGCGGCGATCTCGTTGAAGGCGTCCGCGATCTTGCCGTCGATCCCGAGATAATCGCCGCGCATCCGCACGGTGAAGTCACCGGCCCGCATCGCCTGGAGCGACTGCAACAGGTCCTGGGCGGGATCGCTCTTGCCGTTTTGTTTATTACGGCGGGGTTCGCCACGACCACGAGGAGCGGGACCAAAATCGCTCATAAAATTCCCCCTGCACGCTGGCCGGCTTTAGATTTTCGAAGTTCCGGACCATCGGACGCATAAGACGGATAGGTTGCGATCTAATCAAGACAGAAAAAATGAGCGGTAACTATTGGGACCGGCCGAATGTTACCAATAAGGGATCTGATGGAAGGTTCCCGGCCGTCGGGAACTTTTTTGCGACCGATCAGCGAGCCTGTTAGACTTAAGCGTAAAGCGGGAACGAAAATCTCACCTTGGCGTTGGCGTCCGCGGGGCAGGATTTCAGATGGCCAAGAAGACCAAACAGCTCGAAAGGGACTACTTCGAGAGCGAGCGAAATTTCCGTCTTTTGGTCAAGGGCGTCACCGACTACGCGCTCTATATGCTGAGCCCACAGGGCATCGTCGCGAACTGGAATGCCGGCGGCGAGCGAATCAAGGGCTATGCGCCCGAGGAAATCATCGGCCAGCACTTCTCGCGCTTTTATACCCCCGAAGATCGGGCGGCGGGCAAGCCGGCGCGGGCCTTGAAGATCGCCGAGGAGACCAGTCACTACGAGGAAGAAGGCTGGCGCGTCCGCAAGGATGGCTCGTTCTTCTGGGCGAGCGTTGTGATCGACCCGATTCGCGATCCCTCCGGCCGCCTGATCGGCTTTGCCAAGATCACCCGCGACATCACGGAGCGACGCGAAGCGCAGCTCAAGCTGGAGCAGATACAGCGGCAGCTTGCGGAATCCCAGAAGATGGACGCGCTCGGCCAACTGACCGGCGGTGTCGCGCACGACTTCAACAATCTCTTGATGATCGTCTCGGGCAATCTGCACAAGATCAAGAAGGAGCTAACGAGCGCGAAGGCCCTGCGTGCGCTGAGTGCGATCGAGACCGCTACCCAACGTGCCGCGTCCCTCACCAGCCAGCTCCTCAGCTTCGCCCGACGACAGAGTGTCAATCCGCGGACCATCGACGTCGATCGCCAGATCACGTCCGTGCGTGAGGTGTTGGCGAGTGCGCTCGGCAGCATGGTGACGTTACAGATCGATATCCAGCCCGACGTCTGGCCGGTCTTCATCGATCCCACCGAGTTCGAAACCGCCCTCCTCAACCTTGTCATCAACGCCCGCGATGCGATGCCGGAAGGCGGCACCGTCACCGTGTCGGCGCACAATGACTTGGACAAGGATCAGGTTCTGATCTCAGTTGAGGATAGCGGCGCGGGCATTCCACAAGATGTGCTCAGCAAGGTGTTCGATCCCTTTTTCACCACCAAGCCCATCGGCAAGGGAACCGGCCTCGGCCTCTCCCAAGTGCATGGCTTCGTCCACCAGGCCGGCGGGACGATCGAGATCGAGAGCGCACTTGGCAAGGGCACCACGGTCCATCTCCGCCTGCCCCGCAGCAGCGCGGCCGAGCATTACGAACAGGAGAGCGTGAATAAGCAAGCCTCGGCAACCGTCCTGCTGGTCGAGGACAACCCCGCTGTGGCCGACGCGAGCGCCGGGCTGCTCGAGCAACTCGGCTACACCGTCCGCTGGGTGCCTAACGCCGAAACGGCGCTGCAAGAGATCGAGGCTGACGATGTCGACCTCGTGTTCAGCGACATCATCATGCCCGGCAAGATGGACGGACTGAAGCTGGCGCGCGCGATCAGGGAACGAAACCCGACGCTGCCGGTCCTGCTCACGACCGGTTATTCCGATTCCGCCAAGCACGCCAGGATGGATTTTCCAGTCCTCCGCAAGCCCTACCAGCTTCACGAGCTCAGCCGCGAGTTATCCAAGCTGACCGGGCACGACTGACCCCGCGGCGCGGGTCGCCATTTCTTGCCGCCCGCAGGAACCTGCCCGCCTCCAGATCTGTTGTTGCGACAGCCATGGGAAATGCCGCTGGAGCATCGATGGCCAATGACGACCCGCAGGAGACCGCCGAAACGCAGCAAGCTCGCGCACCCAAGCTCGCGCACCGGAGGGATTTGGCGGCATGTCGTCCGCTCGTGCTCGACGATTCCAGCTCCGATGAATTGCTGGACGATTGGATGGTCGCCTATCCGGGCACCGAGTTGGTCGCGTCGGCGGCCTGAGCCTGACGAGCTGAAGCCAATTAGCGACCTCGTCAACCAGTCTGGCTCGTGGACGGCCAGCTTCCCCGGACGAGCCGGACCCGTTCGATGCGCCCGCATTCCTCGCAGCGATATTGAATGACGTCCTTGCCATCCTCGCCCGGCGTGCTCCGCTCGAGCCGCATCGTCTTCCTGCAGATGACGCAGGAGATCAGTGTGAGCAGCGGGTTGCGATCGTCATTCATCGTTCCCGTCCGACACAAAACTCTCCGAAGTTAACCTATGTGACGGTTGCGGCGGCCGAAATGGGCCATCTTGTCACCATTCGATGTAGTTATTATTGATGGCCGCCGGGGGCTGAGCTTATGGAACGTAGGCGATCTCCATTGGAGCGACAGGCGGCCGACGCGCTGCGCCGCGCACGCAGGCTCCCCGTCGGCGCCGACCGCAACGATCTTCGCCAGCTTGCAGTCGGACTGCTATGGTTGCACCGCCGTGGCATGGACGCCCTGATCGAAGGTCGCCTCCAGGGTTTTTCCCGGCTGAACCGGCCTCTTTCCGAAACAATCGTCGATTGACGTTCCAAGAATTGACGTTCCAAGAGCGGGAGCATCGTGCGACGCGGCGCAAGACCCTTGCCGCGTTATTGCAAACTCCTCCGCCTACGGCCGATCGGTGCGAGCCATACGGCCGAAAAAAAGTCCGGCGGAAGCTGGCTCCGCCGGATAGTTCTAGGGAGGAGCCTCCACGTGACTCCGGTACACCCTCGCTCATGGCAGTGGTTGCATCCGTGTCAGCCGGCGCCGGTTGGCAACCGTGCATTCACGTCGCCGGCTCAAGCTCCCGCCCGACCCGAAAGCACGGGTCCGCTGGCGAGGCTGGTTGTTGCGCTCAATCCTTCTTCGGTCGCACAACCGGCTGCCGTTTCAGGTGCTCTCTGACGTCGGGCAGCCGTTCGCTGCCGCCGGCAGCTTTCCACTGACCGATCAGCTCAGTCATCTCCGAACGCATCGCAAGCAGCCGGCGCGCCGCTTCCGTGCAATCGTGATCGTGA
This sequence comes from Bradyrhizobium sp. Leo170, assembly GCF_004296405.1. Taxonomy (GTDB): domain Bacteria; phylum Pseudomonadota; class Alphaproteobacteria; order Rhizobiales; family Xanthobacteraceae; genus Bradyrhizobium. The sequence continues at coordinate 21,753 of NZ_PSRR01000032.1, read as the reverse complement.
TTGATCTGATCACGGACCACGCCCTCGGCGACGATCATCTCGTCCCGTAACACACTGATCTTACGACGGATTTCATTAATTCTATTATCCATGCCTTGTTAGAACAAAAATAGAACATAAAGTCAAGTCACGGATTTGAGACCATGAGGCAGACCCATGAGGACACCGGTGGCGAAATATGGCGGGGTACGCGAGCGCGCCAGTGCTCAAATGACCCGCGCCCAGGCATTGCGATTGAAGGGCCTTGCGGAGGAGGCCTACCAGCCCAGGCAATACGCGGGGGATCTGAGCTTTGAAGAAGCCGAGCGGCGCATTCAGGCGCTCGAGGCGGAAATTGCGCTGGCGGATTCGTTCTAAAGCATGATCCGGAAGAGTGGACGCCGGTTTTCCGAAAAGATCATGCTCAAACGAAGAGCTAAAGCGGGATGACGATTCGAAGAAAAGTCATCGCGACTTAGCCTGACAGCCCCTCGCCTCCTGTTAACAAATGATATAGCCGGGTGACTTAAGCGTTGGTTGGTCGTTGCCCGGAGCGTCTCTTGCTGGATATCGAAAGGAATTCGCCGCTCCCGTTCCCGCTTGCGTTGACGGACGGGCGGACGATCGCGACCGTTGGCGACGTGGCGGATTTCTTTTCATCGCTCACTGAGGATCAGCGCGAACGCGTTCACTGGCGAACGGCGATCCTGATGCTGAACAATGCGATGAAGGAATCGCGCTATCTGAAGATCGCCACCATCAACCTGCGCTCCGCGCTTGCCTATGACCGCTTGCTGGTGGAGGACGCGTCGTGACCGTGTTCGTACGGTCATGGCCGAATCACGGCCTATTGCGTAAGCAAAGCCTGTTATGGCCGCAAACAAGGTAACGGCGGTACAACAGGGCGGCCCGGGCTGAATTCGCCGCGGCTGCAATCCGGAGGCTGCCTTGGGGGCCAGGCGGCCCGTTTCCTTTCAAAGAAGTTTTGCGCGCACGAATAGCGCGCGCAGCGCATTGGTCGCGGGGATCGCCAGCATCGCGTTGTCGGCGGCTTTCTCCAGCGCGCTGACCGCCTCATCGTGCAGCGTGCGGAATTCCATCCACTCCACCGAGTTCAGATTGGTGATGAAGCGATAGGCCTGGCCGACGGTCGCAATGGTGACCGTCTCGCCGTTCAGCTTGATCTTGAACGTCGCCTTCAGCGGTGTGTCGGAACTCGATACGTCACCCATGACGCGGTTGTGCAACGGGCGTAGCCAAAGTCAATCTAATTCTGTCTCCCGCCCTGGACGTTCATCACCACAGGCCCGATCTCTGTTAGCTTTCTCCGGGGTGATTCGTGCTCGCGGACAGCAAAGACACATATCTGGATACGCTCAATCCTGCGCAACGGCGCGCCGTCGAGCACGGCGTCGGGCCGGAGGGAACCATTGGCGCGCCGCTTCTGGTGATCGCCGGCGCCGGATCAGGCAAGACCAACACGCTGGCCCACCGCGTCGCGCATCTGATCGTCAGCGGTGCTGACCCACGCCGCATCCTCCTGATGACCTTCTCGCGCCGCGCGGCGGCGGAAATGACCAAGCGCGTCGAACGGATCGCCCGCCGCGTGCTTGGCGACAACGCCGGCGTCATGACCGATGCTCTCGCCTGGTCCGGCACATTTCACGGCATCGGCGCACGGTTGTTGCGGGAATATTCCGAGCGGATCGGGCTCGATCCTGCCTTCACCATCCATGACCGCGAGGATTCCGCCGATCTCATCAACCTTGTCAGGCACGACCTCGGCTTCTCCAAAACCGAGAGTCGTTTCCCGACCAAGGGAACATGCCTTGCGATCTATTCCCGCTGCGTCAATTCCGAGACGCCGATCGAGGGCGTGCTCGGCGCGTTCTATCCCTGGTGCTCCGGCTGGGCGGATGAACTGAAGCGCCTGTTCGCCGCCTACGTCGACGCCAAGCAGCAGCAGAACGTGCTCGATTATGATGACCTCCTGCTCTATTGGGCGCAGATGGTGACCGACGCTGCGCTTGCCGACGAGATCGGCGGCCGCTTCGACCATGTCATGGTCGACGAGTACCAAGACACTAACCGCCTGCAATCATCGATCCTGCTCGCGCTGAAACCCCGAGGGAACGGACTTACAGTCGTGGGCGATGACGCGCAGTCGATATATTCGTTCCGCGCCGCCACGGTCCGCAACATCCTCGACTTTCCGGACCAGTTTGCGCCGAGGGCGGAGCTCATCACGCTCGATCGCAACTATCGCTCGACCGAGCCGATCCTGTCGGCCGCAAACGGCGTGATCGCACTGGCCAAGGAGCGCTTCACCAAGAATCTGTGGACCGAGCGGACATCGTCGCGCAAGCCGCAGCTCGTCGCCGTCCGCGACGAGGCCGATCAGGCGCGTTACATCGTCGAGCAGGTCCTGGCCAACCGCGAGGAAGGCGCGTTGCTCAAGCAGCAGGCGGTCTTGTTTCGCACTTCCTCGCATAGCGGTCCGCTGGAAGTCGAACTTACCCGCCGCAACATTCCCTTCGTGAAGTTCGGCGGGCTGAAATTCCTCGACGCCGCCCATGTCAAGGACATGCTGGCGTTGTTGCGCTTCGTGGAGAACCCGCGCGACCGCGTCGCCGGTTTTCGCATCCTGCATCTGCTGCCGGGCGTCGGGCCAAGCTCGGCGCAGCGGGTGCTCGACCGCATGGCCGAGGCTGCCGATCCGATTGCCGCACTCTGCACCCTGCCCTCGCCGCCGCGCGCCGGTGAAGACTGGAAGGGATTTGTCCGCGCGATCGAGAACCTCCGGTATTCCGAGTGGCCCGTCGATATCGAGCGGGCACGGCTGTGGTACGAGCCGCATCTCGACCGCATCCATGAGGACGCCGAGGTCCGCCGCGCGGATTTGATCCAGCTCGAACAGATCGCAAGCGGCTATCCGTCGCGCGAGCGCTTCCTGACCGAGCTCACGCTCGACCCGCCGGATGCGACGAGCGACCAGGCCGGGCCGCCCCTGCTTGACGAGGACTATCTGATCCTGTCGACAATCCATTCCGCCAAGGGACAGGAGTGGAAGTCGGTCTTCGTGCTCAACGTCGTCGACGGCTGCATGCCATCGGATCTCGGCGCCGGGACCAGCGCCGAGCTGGAAGAGGAACGGCGCCTGCTCTACGTCGCCATGACCCGCGCCAAGGATGATCTGCACCTGATCTTGCCACAGCGCTTCTTCGTGCACGGCCAGAGCGCCAAGGGCGACCGGCACATGTACGCCTCACGCACGCGTTTCATCCCGGAAAGGCTGGTGCCGCTGTTCGAGCGCACCACTTGGCCGATCGCGCGCCCGGCGACCGCCGCGCTGGCAGATCGTGCAGCGCCGGTCGACATCGGCGCCAAGATGCGCGGGATGTGGCGCTAGCGGAGACGGCGATCGGGAACGATCCCTGCGGCGTCACGTTGATGCCAAGTGCAAAACTTTTGCGATGGCTCCCGTGGCGGATGATGAAGCCGCGTCAGAGCCGTCGCCCGATGAGCAGTCGTGAAAACCTTCCCGTGTGCCGTGCTGTTACTTTCTCGAGAAGACCTGCTTGAGGTAGCAGAGTCCATCGTAAGTCAGCCGCGTCTCGCGGGTCTCGCCCTTCGCTACTTCGCCTTCCAGGAACGTCTCGAGCTCCGGAAGCGCGCGCTCGAACTTCTCCGTGATGCCCATCATCACGCAGGTTTCCTTGATGCGTTCGATCGGTTTTTCAAGAACGTCGATTTGAACCATCGCCTTCAAATTCATGATCCCGCGCTTTGTTCCGACCGCCTCGACGGAAGGCCGCCGCCGGTCTCGGAGAATCATCTGGTGATCACTTAACTAGCCACGAGTCTACTTGCCATGCGTGTCAGCAAGAAGAATGAGCGATCAGACAAGGCGGCGCGGCTGTGGCCTCTGCTCGCTCTGAACTTCTTCATGGCCGACATGCAGTCCGGCATCGGGCCATTCGTCGGCGTCTTCCTGCAGGCGCATGGCTGGGCGAGCGGCTGGATCGGGACCGCGATGACGATAGGCAACGTCGCGGGCATGCTGATCACGACGCCGATCGGCGGCTTCATCGATGCAAGCAGGCACAAGCGCGCCTGGGTGATCGTGCCGGGCGTCGCCGTTGTCATCGCCTCGGCCCTCATTCTCCTCTCGCAGAACTTCTGGGCCGTCGCTGCATCGCAAATCGCGACCTCGCTTGCCGGCGCGGCCATCGTTCCCGCCGTCACCGGCATCACGCTTGGCATCGTCAGGCAGAAGGGCTTCAACCGGCAGAACGGCCGCAACCAAGCCTTCAACCATGCCGGCAACATGGTCGGGGCGGCCGCATCGGGCTATCTCGGCTGGAAATACGGCTACACGGCCGTGTTCCTGCTGGCGGCGCTCTTCGGCGCCATTGCGATCGCCTGCGTCCTCTTGATCCCACCAAAGGCCATCGACAACAACGCCGCGCGCGGCACCAAGGAGGATGACCCGGAGAGCCAGCCAAGCGGCTTCACCGTGCTGGCAAGGCACAAGCCGCTGCTCGTTCTCGCATTGGCGCTCGCCGCCTTCCATCTCGGCAATGCCGCGATCATTCCGCTTTATGGATTAGCCGCGGTTGCCGACGGCCACGCCAAGGGCCCGGATTTCGTGGCGACCACGATCGTGATCGCGCAGGCCGTCATGATCGTGACCTCGATCGTGGGCATGCGCGCGGCGGAAAGCCGCAGCTATTGGCCGGTGCTGCTCGCGTCCTTCCTGGTGTTGCCGGTGCGCGGCATCCTGGCGTTCTTCCTGACCGGCTGGTGGGGCGTGCTGCCCGTGCAAATTCTTGACGGCATCGGGACCGGCCTGCAGAGCGTCGCGGTCCCCGGAATGGTCGCCCGCTCGCTGAACGGGACCGGCCGCATCAATCTCGGGCAGGGCGCGGTGATCACCGTTCAAGGCGTCGGCGCTTCGCTCAGCCCCGCGCTCGGCGGCTGGATCGCGCAATGGATCGGCTATCCGCCGACATTTGTCCTGCTCGGCGCACTCGGCCTGGTCTCGGTCGCGCTGTGGGTCGGCTTCGCCTCCGAGATGAAGAAATATTGATGCCCTCTGGCCCGCTCTGGTTCCGGCGGACCGGAATGCTTAGATCGAGATGACCACCCCTCCGCCGATGTCCCTCTGTGAAGAAATCCGTGGTCCTCCTTGTCCTGCTGATTGTCGTTCCGCTTGACTTTTCGACGGTCACCTATTTGCTCGGAGACCGGCGCGTCAGTTGGCAGACGGCTGACCGCTCGAGCGCCGGCCTCTTGCCCAAAGCCTCCGAACATCCTGACGCCGTCATCCGCGTCTATGCTGCGCGCACCGTGCGGTGGCGCGGGATTTTTGCGGTCCACACCTGGATCGTGGTTAAGGAACGAGACGCGCCGCGCTACAGCCGCTACGACTACACGGCGTGGGGTGCACCGATCCGGATCGACGGATTCGTGGCCGACGGCCGATGGTTCGGCGCCGTGCCGGAAGCAATCGTGAGCGTGGACGGCGGGAAAGCCGAGGCGCTGATTCCGAAGATCCGTGCGGTCGTCGAGAACTATAGATTTCGCGACTATGGCGATTACAGCGCCTGGCCGGGTCCGAACTCGAACACATTTGTTCAGGCGGCGCTCGACGCCGTCCCTGAGCTGCAAGCGGTGCTGCCGCCGACGGCGATCGGAAAGGACTATCCTTACCGGGGCGAGTGGTATGGCATCACTGCGTCACGCACCGGTGTCTTCGCCACATTGGGCGGCTATCTCGGTCTGACGATGGGCTGGATCGAAGGGATCGAGCTGAACTTGTTTGGCGGAGTTCTTGGCATCGATATCCGTCGCCCTGCCCTGAAGTTCCCGGGCATCGGCCGACTCGGCCTGCCGCTGGCTCAGCGATAGCTGGCTGCATGGTTGTTGTCGGAAAGAACGTTCATTCGCGGAGTATTTTCCTTGCCTCTTCTCAATCGTACGACCAGCGCTGCCTTGGGATTCATTATCCTGCTTGCGCTACTTGCTCCGCCGATAGATCGGGAGGCGAAGGCACAAAGCGCGACCGCTGCCGCCCTCGCCAAGCCCGTATCATTACCCGACATCGCAATCGGCTCGCCAAAGGCGCCGGTGACGATCATCGAATATGCCTCGATGAGCTGTCCGCATTGCGCAGCGTTCGGCGAAAACGTCTTTCCGATGCTGCGTTCGAAATATATCGACACCGGCAAGGTCCGGTTCGTGTTTCGCGAATTCCCGCTCGACATCAAGGCCGCAGCCGCCTCGATGCTGGTGCGTTGCATCGGCAAGGACGATCCGGAAAAGCACTTGGCCGTCATCGAGACGCTGTTCAAGCAGCAGGCCCGCCTGATGGATCAAACAAAGGAAACGCTGTTCCTGGTCGGCAAGCTCAACGGGATGAGCGAGCAGGAAGTCGAAACCTGCGAGACCGACCAGGCGCTGCTCGATAAGATCGCCGCCGACCAGCGCTACGCAATGGAGACGCTTAAGGTCGACGCGACGCCAACCTTCTTCGTCAATGGCGAACAATGGAAGGGCGCGATGTCATACGAAGAGCTGGACGCGAAGCTCAAGACCCTGCTCAAGCGCTAGGCCTTTTCGCTCTCGCACATGCGATTGTGCAGAGCGGGATACATCGCCTCATTGTCACAACGCAGACGTGCTCCGCGTGCTGGTGGGCTTGTCGTTCGCCGCAGCCCAAGGATAGCTTCGTCGTCCACAGGCGGGGCGATGGGCGCGACGCCCGCTTGAATCAAATGAACAGGCGCCATGGGGAAACGCCATGTTCGAGATTCTCGATCGCCGGAGGAGTCTGACCGGCAACCAGATCAAGATCCTTTCGGCTGCTATCATCGGCGACGCGCTGGAATTCTTCGATTATTTCCTGATCGGCTTCGTGCTCGCCTTCCTGATCGGGCCGTGGAAGCTCACTTTCGGACAGTCGGCGACGGTGCTGATGAGCTCCGGCATCGGCGCCATCATCGGAGCCTATGTCTGGGGATGGCTCGCCGACCGGGTCGGGCGCCGCATCGTGTTCATCGGCACCGTGCTCAACTTCTCCATCGCCACCGGCCTTCTGTACTTTACCCCCGATAACGGCTGGATCTATCTCGCGGTCCTGCGCTTCTTCGTCGGCACCGGCGTCGGCGGGCTTTATTGCGTGGACCTGCCGCTCGTGCAGGAGTTCGTGCCCTCGCACAAGCGCGGCTGGGTCGGCGGCCTCGTCACCTGCGTGATCCCGCTCGGCGTCGGGCTCGGCGCCGTCCTTGGGGCGTTCATGGGCTCCGACCAGTGGCGGCTGATGTTTGCGATCGGCGTGCTGCCGTCCCTGCTCGTGCTGCTGGTCCGGCTCTGGGTTCCGGAGAGCCCGCGCTGGCTGTGCCGCCAGGGCCGCTACGAGGAAGCGCGCAAGTCGCTCGCCTGGGCGCTGCAAGTGGAGCCGTCCTCCCTCCCGCTGCCGACAGCGGCCGATGCCGGCCCGGTGATCAAGACGAGCTGGCTCGATCTCTTCAAATATCCGCGCAGCCTGATCGTCTCCTGGCTCGGCAATGCCGGCGCCCAGACCGGCGTTTACGGCATCACCCTGTGGGCGCCGGCGCTGTTCGTGCTGATCCTGAAGGTGACGCCGCAGGAAGCCGCCAAGATGATGATCCTGCTCAGCGTGTCCGGCTTCCTCGGCCGCATCTCCTTCTCCTATCTCTCGGAGCTCCTGGGACGGCGGACCTCCGGCGGCCTGCTCGGCTTCGGCGCCGGCGCGCTGACGATCATCGCGGGCTATCATTACGACGCAACGATGTTCGGCGTCTCCGCGTTCTGGCTGCTCTTGACCCTGGCGTTCTTCTTCGCCGATGGCGGCTTTGCCATTGTCGGGCCCTATGCGGCGGAGGTCTGGCCCTCGCATCTGCGCACCACCGGCATGGGCTCGGCCTATGGCTTCGGCGGCATCGGCAAGATCATCGGCCCGGTCGGCCTTGCGCTGATCGTCGGCTCCAGCAACTACCTGAAGCCTGATGTGCCGCTGACGCAAATCCCGACCGCCTTTGTCTATCTCGGCTGCTGGTTCCTGATGGCCGGGCTTGTCTATTACTTCCTCGGCATCGAGACCAAGGGCAAGTCGATCGAACAGATCGATCGCGAGCTGACGGCCGGAGCCGACGTGGCCGCGACCGCGTCGGTCCGGCAGGCCTAGGAGTTTTGAGCGATGATCGCGACGTCTGCCGAACTTGCGGGCGATCCGGCTGTGCTCGCCCGCGCGAAAGCGGTGCAGCCACTGGTGGCAGCGGCCGCAAACGAGATCGAGCAAACGCGCCGGTTGCCGCCGGCGTTGCTCGACCAGCTCCATGACCACAGGCTGTTTCGCCTGTTGCTGCCGCGGTCGTCGCAGGGGATCGAGACCGATCCCCTCACCTTCTTCCATGTCATGGAGACCATCGCCCAGGCCGATGCCTCGACGGCGTGGTGCCTGAGCCAGGCCGGCGGTTGCGCGATGGCGGCCGCCTATCTCGACCTCCCGGTCGCGCATGCGGTGTTCGGCGATCCCCGCGCGGTGCTGGCCTGGGGTCCCGGCCCAAAGGTGAAGGCGGTCGAATGCGAGGGTGGCTACCGCGTCACCGGCGTCTGGTCGTTCGCCTCCGGCGGGCGACACGCCACCTGGCTCGGCGCGCATTGCCCGGTCTATGCGGCCGACGGCTCGCCGAAACGCGATGCCAATGGCGCGCCGATCGAGCGCACCATGCTGGTGCTGGCCGAGGACGTCGAATGGACCGACATCTGGAACACGGTCGGCCTGCGCGGCACCGCCAGCGACCAGTTCACGCTGAACGACTTCTTCGTCCGCGCGGACCATTCGATCACCCGCGAATTCGAGCGCGAACGCCGCGAGGACGGACCGCTCTATCGGATGGGGTCAGGCACCTGCTACCAGGTCGGCTTTGCCGGCGTCGCTTGCGGCATCGCCCGCGGTGCGCTCGACAATTTCGTCGACGTGGCGCGCAACAAGGTGCCGCGCGGCGCCAAGAGCCCGCTGCGCGACAACGCCGTGGTGCAGTCCGGCCTGGCCCTGGCCGAAGTCCATCTGCGTGCCGCGCGCGGCTTCGTGCTGCAAGCGATGGCCGACATCTGGAAAGACCTCGTCGCCGGCAACGACATCACGGTCGAGCAGCGGATCACCATCCGCATGGCCGCCACCCACGCCATCCACAAGGCGCGCGAGGCGGTCGACTTCGCCTACAATGCCGCGGGCGCAACCGCGATCTTCGAAGGCCATCCGCTCGAGCGCCGCTTCCGCGACATCCACACCGTGACCCAGCAACTGCAGGGCCGGCACAGCCATTTCGAAACCGTCGGCGCCTGGATGATGGGTGCCGACTGCGACCTGACCTTCGTCTAGTTTCCAGGGAGAACACCATGCCGCTCGGCCGACTGCAGCATTACACGATCGAACCGCAGGACCTCGAAAAGACCAAGAACTTCTATTGCGACGTGCTGGGTCTTGAGAATGGCGAGCGGCCGCCGCTCGATTTCCCCGGCTACTGGCTTTATTCCGGCGGAGTCGCCACCGTGCATCTGATGGGCACCCGCAAGCCGCGCGAGGGCATCGTGGTCCGCGGTACCGAGAAGACATACGAAGACACCGGCCGGCTCGACCACATCGCCTTTGCCGCGACCGACGTCGATGGCGTGCGCAGGCGCCTTCGGGAGCACAACATCCACTTCCGCGAAAGCATCGTGCCACGCACCGGCGACACCCAGTTCTTCTTCTACGACCCGGACGGGGTCGCCGTGGAACTGAACTTCGCCAAGGCCTAGCCAAGGTCTAGCAAAGGCTCTCCGGGCATAAGTTCCGCACCGGTTCATCGGCCAGCCCTGCGCTGGCCGAAGCCATTTTGTGGCGCCACGCCAACGGGTTCCCGACAAGACCTTCAATCAGCCATAAGTCCGGCCTGAATCAGTCGAGGTTTCTACAACTTTGCATGACGATTGGAGGGGCCGCGCCGCTGCGGCAGGATAGCCGGGTGCCGCGCCTTCAACCTACCCCAGGGCTTGGTTGCCCGGCTATTCGTGGCGGCCATCGAAGCGCGCCCCCGCTCAATCCAGCCCCCGCTCGTGGCTTAAGCGGACCATTTCGTTGATGAAGGTCTGCTTCTGCTTGTCGTCGAGGCTTGCATAAAGCGGTTCGGCGGCATCGGCCACGTTGCGCTGGTCGACCGCGCGATCGTTGAGGAACTGGGCCTCATTGCGCATCTGCTCGACGATATCGTCCGGCGGGTCGCGCTTGGCGCGGGCAATGCGCAGGTTCACGCGATCGGCGCCGTTGTGACCGAGATAGTGCATCGCACTATTGAAGCCCGCCCAATACTTCTCCTGCTCGGGCGTGAGGTTCAGCTCTTTTTTGATCCGCTCGATATTGGAGTCGCTGTTGGCGACGATCTGTTCGGCCGTGAGCTGCGGCACGTTCGCCTGGGTCAGCATCTGCGGCTGCTTGGCGGCCTTATCCTTTGCGGCCTTTGCGGCCTTGCTGCTCTTGGCCGGAGCGCCTTGCTTGTCGGCTGGCGCCGGGTTCGTGTTGGTGCCGGTGAGTACGCCGGTCACCCCCGTAACCACGCCAACCACACCTCCGATCGCGCCGCCCAAGACGCCACCGACCGGCCCGGCGGCCTTGTTGCCTTCACGGGCCCCTTGCTGGACGCCCTGAACCAACCCTTGCGCCTCCGCGCGCGGCGAGGCGTTGACGGACAGGATAGCAGCCACCGCCAGCGCGGCGCAGATCCTCAAGCGCGCACGCAGCTTCGATACCAAGCTTGGCATTATCGGAGTCTCCATGATCGATCGTGATTGCGGCTGACGCACCGCCGATTCCGGACTTTATCGTTCTCGGCGCGAACAGGTCTACCCGTCGCGTCGCTTCGGTCCAAAGGTGAACCGCGAGGGCGACCTGGACCCGCCCGCTTTGCAACGCCTCGCGTGCGCCGCAAAAAGATTTCTGCCAGCGCCCTGCGGCAGGCATAGCGCGAAGATTAACAGATCCGACTGCCTGCAATTTGCACACAACGTTAGTTCTACGAAAGCATTCACCTGATTTCTCGACAGGCGCCGACAATTCTGCTCTGATCTAAAATGAGGAAATCGCCCCGCCGCCTCGAATGCGGCGAGCCAAAAAAACAAAAACGAGATTTCGCAAGTCTTTGACGGTCGGCTCACCAGGGAGGGAACGCCATGTCACGGAAGAAGCTGTCTCGACGAGAATTTGTTGCGGCTACAGCGCTGTCATCGGCAGCGCTGGTTACGGCTCCTTACATCCGCGGCGCCTATGCCGCGGGCACGCTCTCGATTGGTTTCTGGGATCACTGGGTGCCCGGAGCCAACAAGGCTTCGACCGAGCTCGTCAATGAATGGGCGGCGAAGGAAAAGGTCGAGGTGACGATCGATTACATCCCGAGCCAAGGTAATAAGAACCTGCTGACGATCGCCGCCGAAGCCCAGGCGAAGTCCGGCCATGACATTCTGCAGATGCCCACCTGGTGGCCGCAGGCGCACGCCGAACTGCTCGAGCCCGTCAACGACATCATGGACCAGCTCGTCAATCAGAACGGCAAGGTCAACGGAACGGTCAATTATCTAGGGCAAGCCAACGGCAAGTGGCTCGGCGTTCCCGCCAGCGTTGGCAGCCAGATCAAGGGCCCCTGCTCGCGCATCGATCTGATGAAGAAACATGCCGGCATCGATGTGCAGGAAATGTATCCGGCGGGCGCGCCGCCGAAAGACGAGAACTGGACATTGGACACGTTCCTGAAGGCGGCCGAAGCCTGCCACAAGGCCGGTGTTCCCTTCGGCATCGGCCTCGGCGAGACCAGCGACAACGTCGACACCGCGGGCGCGATCTTCCAGTCGTACGGCGCCGAACTCGTCGATGCCAAGGGCAATCTGACCGTCAAGACCGATGCGGTGCGGCAGTCGCTCGAGTTCTACAAGAAGCTGATCGCGTTCCTGCCGCCGGATGTGTCGGCATGGGACGACGCTTCCAACAACAAGTGGCTGGTCTCGGGCAAAGGGGCGATGATCATGAATCCGCCCAGCGCCTGGGCCGTCGCCAAACGCGATGCGCCGCAGATCGCCGAACAGTGCTGGACGCACGGCTTCCCGGCCGGACCGAAAGGCCGCTTTGCGCCCTATCTGCCTTTCTTCTGGAACATCTGGGCGTTCTCGAAGAACAAGGCAGCCGCCAAGAGCCTCTTGGTCCACCTGTCGCAGCCGGCATCGGTCGAGAAGATGGTGGTGGCGAGCGGCGGCTATGACCTGCCCGCCTATGAGAATCTGACGAAGCTGAAGGTTTGGGAGGAGGAAGGGCCCCCGAAGGGCACTCTCTTCAGCTATCCGGACCCCTACCATAGGCAAACGCTGTCGATCGCGGCCTCGCCGGCGCCGCCCAAGATCGCGCAGCAAATCTATGCGCAGGCAACGCTGACGAAAATGTGCCTGCGCTATGCCCAGGGCGAAGCGATGGAAAAGACGCTCGCCTGGGCCGAAGGCGAGTGTGAAGGCTTCATGCGGAGCTGAGAACGAACGTGTCGTCGCGGTGACCCGAATCGGCCGCCGCGACACGGACCGTCGCCGCTGTTGGCGGCATCAGGTCCGACGTTCCGGATTCTCCGTTGAAATAACTCTCGCGAGGAAGATCGATCATGGCCGATGTCGCCCTTCACCCGAACCGTGTCCAGGCAACAAAAGCCACACGGAGGCGCAACGGTTTACACAATGCGCTGAGGCGCAAGTCGACGGTCGCGTTCCTGATGACGTTACCGCTGATCCTCCTCGTCGCGGCGTTCGTCATCTATCCCGCGTTCTACTCCCTGCATCTGGCGACGCTGAACAAGTCGATGACGAAATTCATCGGCCTCGGCAATTTCGAGTTCCTGTTCAAGCGCGACACGTTCTGGCTGGTGGTGAAGCAGTCCTGCATCTTCGCGATTTCGGCCGTGATCTTCAAAGCGTTGATCGGCTTCATCGTCGCGCATTTCGTGCACAACGTTCCTGCCAACAAGCAGCGCAGATGGCGCGGCATGTTGCTGGTGCCCTGGGTGATCCCACCGGCGATGAGCACGCTCGCCTGGCTGTGGCTGTTTGACCCCTCCTACAGCGCCTTCAACTACACGCTGTCCTTCTTCGGCATCGGGCCGATCCCATGGACCGGCGATGCGAACTGGGCGCGTTTCTCCGTCATCCTCGTCAACGTCTGGTATGGCGCGCCCTTCTTCATGATCATGTACCTGGCGGCGCTGAAATCGGTGCCCGAACAGCTCTATGAGGCGGCCGCCATCGATGGCGCCAATTGGTGGCAGCGCATCTGGTATGTGACGCTGCCGATGATGCGCAACATCATCGCGATCACGACATTGTTCTCTTTGATCGTCACCTTCGCGAATTTCGATATCGTGCGGATCCTCACCGCCGGCGGCCCGCTCGACCACACCCACATCTTCGCGACGTGGGCGTTCCGCATCGGCATCGAAGGCAGCGATATCCCGCTCGGCGCGAGCGTCTCGTTGTTCATGGTGCCGATCCTCGCGGTCGCGGCGATCTTCATCCTGCGCGATATCTCCAAGCGAGGGAACGAAGCCTGATGAGCGCAATCACGATCGACAAGGCCGGACCGAGCCGCAAGGTCAAATATGGCAGCATCAGCCGCGACCGCGCCTGGGCGCTGCGCTGGTCGTATTTCTTCCTGGTGCTGTTCGCGATCTTCTCGCTGACGCCGCCGCTCTACATGCTGATCACCTCGCTGAAGAGCAGCGCCGAGATCTCGGCGGCGACCAACCCGTGGTGGGTGTATCATCCGACGCTCGAGAACTATATCGGGCTGCTGACATCGAACCAGTTCCTGCGCTTCTTCTGGAATTCGGCCTGGGTCTCGATCTTTGTGGTCACCATCACCATGCTGATCAGCGTGCCGGCGGCCTTTGCGCTGGCACGGATGAAGTTCTGGGGCTCGGCAACGCTCGCGACCGGCGTGTTCCTGACCTACCTCATTCCGGACACGCTGCTCTTCATCCCGCTGTTCAAGATGTTCGTCCTGATCGGCGACTGGACCGGCATCCAGCTCATCAACCGCTGGTACGTGCTGCTGTTCATCTATCCGACGCTGACGGTGCCGTTCTGCACCTGGATCATGATCGGCTATTTCGCCTCGATCCCGAAGGAGCTCGACGAGGCCGCGATCATCGACGGCGCATCCTGGTTCCAGACGTTGACGCGGATCTTCATTCCGGTCGCACTGCCCGGCCTGATCGCGGCGACGATCTTCGCCTTCACGGTCTCCTGGGCCCAGTTCCTCTATCCCCTGGTGTTCACGACCTCGACCGACCAGCTCGTGCTGCCGGTCGGCATCATCACCACCCTGATCAAGGGCGACGTGTTCAACTGGGGACAGATCATGACCGGGGCGCTGCTCGGTGCCGCGCCGCCGCTGATCATTTATGCCTTCCTGATGGACTATTACATTGCCGGCCTGACCGCCGGCGCGACAAAGGGTTGAACTCATGGCCGAAGTTTCGCTGCGGAAAGTCGTGAAGCGTTATGACGAAGTCGAAGCGGTGCGCGGCATCGATCTCGACATCGCCGACCATGAGTTCGTGGTGCTGGTCGGTCCATCCGGCTGCGGCAAGTCGACCACGCTGCGGATGATCGCAGGGCTGGAAGACATCTCGGACGGCGACATCACGATCGGCGGCGACATCGTCAACGACGTGCCGCCGAAGGACCGCGACATCGCGATGGTGTTCCAGAACTACGCGCTCTACCCGCATATGACGGTGGCCGAGAACATGTCCTTCGGGCTGCGGCTGAAGCACTATCCCAAGGCCGAGATCAAGAGCCGGGTGACGGAAGCGGCGCGCATGCTCGACATCACCGACCTGATCGACCGCAAGCCGAAGCAGCTCTCCGGCGGCCAACGCCAGCGCGTCGCCATGGGCCGCGCCATCGTGCGTAATCCCAAGGTGTTCCTGTTCGACGAACCCTTGTCCAACCTCGATGCCAAATTGCGCGTGCAGATGCGGATCGAGATCAAGAAGGTGCACCAGAAGGTCCGCACCACCACCGTCTATGTGACCCACGACCAGGTGGAGGCGATGACGCTCGCCGACCGCGTGGTAGTGATGAATCATGGCCGCATCGAGCAGATCGGTGCGCCGAACGAGCTCTACCACAAGCCGGCGACCCGTTTCGTCGCCAGCTTCATCGGCTCGCCCGCGATGAACTTCGTGCCCTGCCGACTCGAGGATGTCGGCGGGCGGCTGCATGTGCGCCTGACCGACCGCCTCGCCTTCCCGTTACCGCCCGCACGTGCGGCCCGCTACCAGGCCGTGCCCCGCACCGACAAGCTTCTGCTCGGAATCAGGCCGGAACACATCGCCGAGGCCCGGCCGCATCTGCACCCGGGAGTCGAGCCGTTCGACGCCGTGCTCGACGTCACGGAGCCAATGGGCATGGAGACCCTGGTCTATTTCACCCTCGAGGGCGCCCAGATCTGCGGCCGGGTCAATCCGAATGCCGGCGCGCAGGATGGTGCCCCGCTCCGCTTGGCTGTGGACCTCAACAACATGCATTTGCTAAACGAGGTGACGGGCGTCGTTCTCTAGAGCATGGCCCGGAAAAGTGGAAACCGGTTTTCCGAAAAGGCCATGCTCAAATAAAGAGATAGGATCATGGTCCGATTCCATGGAATCGGACCATGATTTGACGACGCAAGACGTAACAGCCAAGGGCAGGAAATGACGACCAACAAGAAGAAGATTTTTGTCACACAAACTTTCTCACCGGGGGCGCGGGCTCTCCTCAACGAACGGGACGACATCGAACTCGTCGAATTCCCCAACCTGATCTCCGCCAGGGATTTCGAGGTCTTGCTGAAGCAGCATGCCCCGGTCCATGGTGTCGCGCTTGGCGCCACCCGTTTCGGCGAGCCGGAGCTCGAAGCGTCCGGAGATATGAAGGTGGTGACGCGGATCGGCGTCGGTTACGACGCGGTCGACGTCCCGGCGCTCTCGCGCCGCAAGGTGCCGCTGATGGTGGCGGGCACGGCGAACTCGCCGTCAGTGGCCGAACACGCCCTGTTCATGATGCTGACGCTGGCCAAGCGCGCGCAGGAAATGCATGCTGTCGTCAAGGATGGCGCCTGGGCGAACCGGCTCGGCGTGCTGCCCTTCGATCTCTACGGCAAGACGGTGTTGATCGTCGGATTCGGCCGCATCGGCACCCGCACGGCCAAACGGTGCCTCGCGATGGAAATGCAGGTGCTGGTTTACGATCCCTACAAGCCGGTGAGCGAAATCGCGGCCGCGGGCTGCGAGGCGGTGCCGGATCTCGACGCGGCGCTGCCACGTGCTGATTTCGTCACCATCCATTGCCCGAAGACGCCGGAAACGATCGGCATGTTCAACGCGGCGCGCTTCAAGCTGATGAAGCCGACCGCCTATCTCATCAACACCGCCCGCGGCGGCATCGTCGATGAGAAGGCGCTGCACGACGCGCTGGTATCGGGCAGGCTTGCCGGCGCCGGCCTTGACGTGTTCGAGCAGGAGCCGCCGCCGGTCGGCCAGCCCCTCCACAGCCTGCCGAACGTGATCATGGCGCCACACGTTGCCGGCGTCACGGTCGAAGCCGTCGACCGGATGAGCGAGCAGACCGCACGCAACATCCTGAGCGTCCTTGACGGCGCGCCGCTGCGGCAGAACGTGATCAACCAGGACGTGCTAAACTAATCGGATAAAACCGTCTATCTTCGGACGGGCCGACAACGATCGGCCCGTCATCAGCGCATGGCCTGTGGATACCGCTGCTTCCGAAAGGTCATGCTCCAGCAAGAGGGATAGAGACGAATGCGCGTCGTTCGCTCTAGGTGTGGAATATGGCTTTCAAGGAATTCGGCAATTACGACGCGGTGGGCCTCGCCGAGCTGGTCCGCAACAAGCAGGTCAGCCCGCGCGAACTGCTAGACGAAGCGATCGCCCGCACGGCCAAGGTTGATCCGGAGATCAATGCCGTCGTCGTCAAGCACTACAATTATGCCGAGCAGCAGATCGACAAAGGGTTGCCGGACGGACCCTTCACGGGCGTGCCGTTCCTTCTGAAGGACCTCGACCTCCTGCAGGGAACGCGCACGACCTCCGGCGCCAGCGTTAACAGGGATTTCGTCGCGGACCACAGCAGCACCCTCACCCAGCGCTTCCTCGACACCGGCGTGACCATCTTCGGCAAGACCGCGAGCCCCGAATTCGGGCTGATGCCGACCACGGAGACGCGCCTGTTCGGGCCGACCCGCAATCCCTGGAATCTCGCGCATTCCTCCGGCGGCTCCTCAGGCGGCGCCGCCGCCGTTGTCGCCGCACGCATCCTGCCCGTGGCGCACGCCAGCGATGGCGGCGGCTCGATCCGCATCCCGGCTTCTGCCTGCGGCGTGTTCGGCATGAAGCCGAGCCGGGCCCGCAATCCGGTCGGTCCCGATCGTGGCGAGGGCTGGGGCGGCTTTTCGACCTCGCATGTCGTCAGCATCAGCGTGCGCGACAGCGCCGTGATGATGGACGCGATCCACGGTCCGGAGCCATGGAGCCTCTATGTCGCGCCGCCCCCGGCGCGTCCGTTCTCGCAGGAAGTCAGCCGCGATCCCGGCCAGCTTCGCATCTCCTTCACGGACAAATCGCCCTATGGGGAGGCGATCGACCCGGAGGTCGCCGCAGCCGTCCGCGACACCGCAAAACTGCTCGCCGACCTCGGCCATCATGTCGAGGAGCGCGCCCCCACCCTTCCCGCCGATCCATCCACGGTGATGACGACGATTGTCAGCGGCAACACTGCGGTCAGCGTGCGAGCAATCGAGCAGCGCATCGGCCGCACGGTGACGGGAGACGATCTGGAAGTCCTGTCGCTGGCAAGCGCCCACAACGGACAAAATATCACGTCGGCGGACTACATCGCCGCGCAGCTCGCGGCGTTCCAGATCTCGCGCAGCCTCGCGATCTTCTTCGAGGGCTGCGACGTGTTCCTCAGTCCGACGCTGTGCACGCCGCCGATCCGGCTCGGCGAGATCAACACCATGTCGGACGACCTGGCACAGATCGGTCCGCTCCTGCGGCGCTACATGCCGGGTACCTCGATGTTCAACATGTCCGGCCAGCCTGCGATGTCGGTGCCGCTGGCCTGGAGCAAGGACGGCCTGCCGCTCGGCATGATGTTCGCCGCCAAGCTTGGCGACGAAGCAAGGCTGTTCCGCCTCGCTGGCCAGCTCGAGCAGGTGCGGCCCTGGAAGGACAAGCGTCCGCCGGTATGTGCGTAAGGGAAAAGCTGCCGCAGGGCCAAAACTCAGCCTCATTCCGGGGTTGAGTAGACG
This sequence comes from Bradyrhizobium sp. Leo170, assembly GCF_004296405.1. Taxonomy (GTDB): domain Bacteria; phylum Pseudomonadota; class Alphaproteobacteria; order Rhizobiales; family Xanthobacteraceae; genus Bradyrhizobium. The sequence continues at coordinate 3,371 of NZ_PSRR01000032.1, read as the reverse complement.
GGAAGTGTCGGCAACCATCTTTGCCGACCAACCCCAGGGAAAGAGATTTTGAGCCAGAGCGATCCTACCGATAATGCGCTTGCCGCCATCGCCAGCATTTTGGACGAGCAGCACGCGCCCCCGCCGATCGAGAAGCCGCAGGCCGAGCCGGCGGCGGTCGAAGAGGAGCCCGCGAGCCCGCCACCGCTGGAAGCCCATGGCTATTCCAAAGTCGGCCCCGGCCCGATGGCCGCCCTCCGCTTCAAATGGACGGTGCGCGAGCAGGATGGCCAGTATTATGTCGACGAGACCATCGGCGAGAATTCGAAGCCCTTGGTGAGCGGCCCGATGGATCGCGAGGCCGCGATCAGGTTCGTGGATGACCGCGAGGTCGACGCACATCATCGCTTTGAGGTTTTGAAGCAGGAAATGGCCAGCCGCGCCGCCGTCGCCAGCCTGGTCCGCGAGGAAGGCTGCGAGATATAGAGCGTTTTCGAGCGAAGTGGATACCGGTTCGCGTAGCAATCAAGTTTACGCAGATTGCGTAGACTTATCTGCGCAGAAAACGCGTCGAAACAAGAATTTAGAGCTTCGGTTCTGATTCAATCAGAACCGAAGCTCCCCCCAGCTACGCCGGTCTTGGCGGCCCCAGGAAATCCTTCTTGACGAGATCGACGCCGGCGTGACGCAGGATGTCGTAGGCGGTCGTGACGTGAAAGAAAAACTGCGGCACGCTGAAGCCAAGCAGCAGCGACCGCCCGGTGAAGGTGCGCTGCGCGCCGCTCTTGAAGGTGAACACCACCTCCTTGTCGCCGGCCTCGTCGATCGCAGCACGCGGCAGGCTTTGGACGAAATCGATCGTGGCTGCGATCCTGAGCTTGAGCTCATCAAGATCAGGCTCGATGCCGCCGAACCTGAGCGGCTCGTGCCCGGCCAGCAGCGCGCAACAGGCGATCGCATGGCGATTGGCTTCGCCCACCTGCTGCCTGAGACTGTACATGTTCGGATAGAGCCGCATGCCGAGCAGCACGGCAGGATCGATGTTTCGTGTCCTTGCGTAGGCGGACGCGTGATCGAGCAGCCCGGAAAGATTGCGAAGATATGGCACGAATACGCCGACCGATGCTTCGTAAACTGAGATTGTCACGATTTGACTTCCTTTGACTGGCTCGACGGGCACATTCCATCTAAAGCCGTCGCAACAGACTATCATCGAGGCAATCGATGGAGGAACTTTGATGTTGCGCGCATTCGTCGGCCTTGTGGCCGCCATGCTGATGATGGCTTCCGCCCACGCCCAGCCGGCAGCGTCGCCTTCCCGGCTCGACGACATCATCCGGCGCGGCACGCTGCGGGTTGGCATGACCGGGGACTATGCGCCGTTCAGCTTTGTCGACAGGACGACGCCCGGCTTCAGGGGATTCGATGTCGACATGGCGGAAGCGCTCGGCAAGGCGCTCGGCGTCAAGGTCGAATATGTCAAAACGGGTTGGCCGCAGATGACGAACGATTTGGAAGCCGACCGCTTCGACATTGCGATGAGCGGCATCTCGATCACGCTGGAGCGCCAGAAGAAAGGCTTCTTCTCAATCCCGATCGTGCGCGAAGGCAAGACGCCGATCACCCGCTGCGCGGATGTCAACAAATACCAGACGCTTGCCGAAATCGACCGTGCCGGCACGCGCGTCATCGTCAATCCCGGCGGCACCAACGAGCGCTTTGCGCGGGCGCATGTGAAGAACGCCGAGATCAAGGTCTTCGACGACAATACCAGGATCTTCGACGAGATCGCCAAGGGCGATACCGACCTGATGATGACGGATGCGTCCGAGACGCGCTACCAGCAGAAACTGCATCCCGGCGTGCTCTGCGCGGTGCATCCCGATCAACCGTTCGACTTTGCGGAAAAGGCCTACTGGCTGCAGCGCGACGTCCCGCTGAAGTTCTTCGTGGATCAATGGCTGGACATCGCAATGAAGGACGGCACGTTCAAGCGCATCTATGCCGCCTGGTTCGAATGATCCATGCAGCAGCATCAGCCGCGTTCGACTGGAAAATTGACCACTTTATGAGCGCTAACTAGACTGGTGACCAGCCGTTTGAACCAAAGCCGCTAGCACACGACTTACGTTTTGAAAGTGATCTAGGTCACGTTGCATCAGGTTGCTGATGTGTAGCTTCGCTGACCGGGGATTCCCGTTCTGGAGGTCATCATGAAGAAGCTTCTGGCTATCGCTGCGCTTTTGCTCGCAAGCACCGCAGCGCAGGCCCAGTACACCTTCGAATATGGTGGCCACACCATCCGCATCGACCCCGATCGCGGCACCGTCCAGATCCCCGGCGTCTACGACAATACCGGCCGCAAATCCAAGCGCGCCAAGAGCGAGGAAGGCACTCGCAAGCAGAAATCGCAGGAAGCGAAAACCGATTCGCAATCCGCGCCAGCTCCGGCGGCTCCCGCTCAGTCCGGGCAAGCCGCAGCACCGGCCGCCCCGCCGCCCGTTCCTGCTGCGCCGCCTCCGGCTGCGGCCTCCACCGAACCCTCGACCGCGACAGCAGCCGTTGCGCCGAACGCACCGGCACCGCAGACCCAGCAGACCGCGGTGCCCGCTGCGCCTCCGGCCCCGGCTCCGACGGTCGCCACAGCCACTCCAGCGCCGGTCGCGAAGCCCGTGACACCAGCGGCGGCAGCGCAAGCCAATTCGCCGATCGGCGTGTGGCTGACGGAGGAGAAGGAAGGCAAGGTCCGCATCGAGCAGTGCGGCGCCAACCTCTGCGGCTATGCCGTCGACGAGCAGTCGAACCAGAACGGCGAGCAGGTCCTGCTCAACATGAAGCCCAGCAAGGACAAATGGAGCGGCCGCATCCTCGATCCGAACAGCGGCAGTACCTATGACTCGACAATCGCGCTCAAGGGCTCCGACACCCTGCGTGTGCAGGGCTGCGCCTTCGGCGGCATGTTCTGCGGCGGCCAGACCTGGACTCGGGTGAACTGATCGTTCGCGGCGAACCGTAGCCCGGGTGAAGCGCAGCGTAACCCGGGGACCTCGCACGCGGCTCGACCGGACCCGGGTTTCGCTGGCGCTCCACCCGGGCTACGAAGCTCCCGCGTCCTTGGGAAAACTAGCCGACCTTCGCGTTGTACTGCTCGTCGGTGACATGCTCCATCCAGTTCGAATAGACGCCGTCGAGCGCTTCCTGCATCGCGATGTGTGTCATGGCGTTGGTTGGCGAAGCGCCATGCCAATGCTTCTCGTTCGGCGGAATCCAGACCACGTCGCCCGGCTTGATCTCCCTGATCGGGCCGCCCTCGGCCTGGACCCGGCCGATGCCGGAGATCACATAGAGCGTCTGCCCGAGCGGATGGGTGTGCCAGGCCGTGCGCGCACCCG
>NZ_PSRR01000031.1 GCF_004296405.1 Bradyrhizobium sp. Leo170 | reverse complement strand
TTGGGGTGAGGGGCTCTATCCGCGATTCACGCTATTCGACCGTAGGAGAGAGCCCTCACCCGGCGCTGCGCCATAGCCGAAGCGCCGCTTCGGCGTTCTCCAAGGACGGCCGCCGAAGGCGGCCTACGCCTCTCCCGCAAGCGGGAGAGGTGAAGCTTCAACTAAATGGCACCACAGTCAGGCGACCGAGGCCTGCCGAACAACCGCCTCGGCCTCTATCCGGGCCTCATATGCGACGAGGAATTCGTCGAACTTTGCATAGGGCAATGGCGGCGACACCAGGTAGCCCTGGCCGGCCTCGACGCCGCAACCGAGCAGCGCCTGGCGCTGTTCGGCCGTCTCGATGCCCTCGGCGATCACGTTCATCCTGAGCTTCGCCGCGAGCCGCACCAGCATCTCGACGATGGTCGCAGCCGAACCATCCTGCACGATGGTATCGACGAAGAACTTGTCGATCTTCATGGTGTTGACCCCGAGCCGCTTGATCTGGGACAGACCGCTGTGGCCGACGCCGACATCGTCCATCGCGACCTTGAAACCGTGCTCGCGCAACGCTTCGATGACGGCAGCCGCCTTCTCCAGGTCCGGAAATGCTTCGCGCTCGGTCACCTCGATCACGATCTGGCGCGCCGAGACGCCGCTGTCCCTGACCTCACGGCGAAGCCGGTCGACAAAACCCTCGCTGAGCAGATGGCGCGGAGTGATGTTGACCGACATCTTGAAATATTTGTCCGCCGCAAGCCGCGGGCGCATCTCCTTCAAGGCCAATGCGAGGATCTGCCAGGTGATCGCCTCGATGCGGCCACTGGATTCAGCAAGCGGAATGAAATTCATCGGCGGCGTGACGCTGCCGTCCCGGTGCACCCAACGCGCCAGCACCTCGCACCCCCTGATCGCGCCAAAGCGCAGATCGAAGGTCGGCTGGAAGTACGGCTCGAATTCGTGCCGCGCCAAGCCGCGGTCGATATCGGCAATCGGCCCTTCCAGGCGCGCCACTGCCCGCGTCAGCAACAGGCCGAAAGCGAGGCCGAGCACGGCGCCGAGCAGCATCGACGGCCAATAGCCGTCCCTGTTCCAATGCCGCAGGGCGTCGGGCGCGACCCGGACCAGTGCGCGCAAGGGATAGCGGTGCGATGCGCTGCTGAAGGTCACGGCGTCGGTCGCGTCAAACACCTGCGAGGCGGCAAATCGCCCGATATCGGCGCTGTTGTCGAGCTGGGCCACCACCTCGCCGTGGTCACGCAATTCCGCGGGCAGGATGTCAAACAGGGTGGCGCTGACGCCAAGGATGGCGACCAGCGAAGACTTCGCATCGATGTCCTTCAAGACGCCAAGCGCGACGCCATTGATCTGGTCGACCCGAAACCGCAGGAGGCTGTGATCGGCGGTCCGCAGCATGCGCGGCCGCGTGACCCATTCATTGTCGAACTCGAGCGTCTCCGAATAGGCCGAGCAGATCACCGATCCTTCCCGGTTGACGAGGCGGATGTCCTTGACCTGGGAACGCTGATAGACCTTGAGGCGCACGGCCTGGAGGGAAGCCGCATCGCAGGTCATCGGACCGCGCCGCATGACGTCGTTGAGCGTGGCAACGCTGGAATCCACCGCGACTTCGGAGCGTCGCAGCGCGATATTGGCCAATTCCTCAAGCTGCTTGGATTGCTGCGCGTCGATCGCGGTGGTCGCGACAAAATGTCCGCCTGCCGCAAAGGCGGCCACGCTGGCCGCGACCAGCGCACTCCTGGCCAGATAGGGCCATCGCCGCATCATGAACGCACGCACACACCCCTGGACGATCGACCCACTATGAGTAGAAGCCGCTAACATTCTGTTGAAGCGCCGCCTGCTTGGATCGTTGACATCAGGTTAACGGGAACCGCCGCGGCAATCACCGCTGCGTTACATTCCAGTACGATGTCCCGTATGCGCCCCCACACGCGACTTGCCCGAAAGTGGCGTGAAAGGTTAACGTGGATTAACCTACCCCTTGCAGGCCGGAGATGATCGGCGAATTGACCCCGAGAGTTCTGCTTGCGATCGGTTATGTCGCCGTGACGGCGCCCGCCCTCGCCCAGGACGATCTCGAAGCGGCGCCGGCAGCGCTCACCTTGCAGGTGACCACCGATCCAACCACCACTGAGTGCCGCCGCGTCGAAGATCAGCCGCCCACGTCGCTGACCTTCCGGTCGCTGCACCGGACCTTCAGCGACGATTTCAACGAACATCCGCTGGCGGACGGAAGGTGGGTGCCGCATTATGCCGGCGGTGCGGCGTGGCCGGAGGCCCGCTATTGGGGCGGCGACGGCTCCGATTTCAAACGCAAGACCAGCGCCAATGGCGAGCAGCAGATCTATGTCGATCCCCGCTATGGCGGCCGAATGAACACCCCGCTGGGACTTGACCCGTTCAGGGTTCATAACGGCGTGCTGTCAATCGTCGCCAGCCGCACGCCGCCCGATCTGAAGCCGGCGCTGTTCGACAATGAGTACATCTCGGGCATCCTGACGACGCAGGGCAAGTTCTCGCAGAAATACGGCTATTTCGAAATCCGCGCGAAGATCCCACTGGGCCGCGGCGTGTGGCCGGCGTTCTGGATGCTCGCCGACGACGGCGGCTGGCCTCCGGAAATCGACGTCGTGGAAGGACGGGGCGAGCGGCCCGGCGACATCGTGATGACGACGCACTGGCGGATTCCTTCGACACAGCGCATCCAGTCCTGTGGGTTTGATTTCAACATCCCCGGCGCGGAATCCGAATTCCACAATTACGGTGTGCTGTGGCAAGAGGATCGGCTGATCTACTTGATCGACCGCAAGCCGGTGTCCGACATCAGGGTCCCCATCGGATACGACGATCCGATGTACATGATCGTCAATCTTGCGATGGGATCGAAATTCTTTCTCGGCGTCGGCTTCGTCGATGCCAGTTCGCCCAAAAGCATCGCCTTCGAGATCGACCGGATCTCGGCCTATCAGATCGATGCCAACCCGACCGGAGTGACCGATGTTCGGTAGATTTTCGCGCCGGCATTTCGCCAAGCTTGCGGGCATTTCCGCGCTCGGCATGGCGGCGACGCCGGCCGCTGCCGCAGAGCGCAACGTGACTCCGGCCGCTGCCGCCGACCCGCACGCGCCCGGCCCGTTTCCCGCCGGCTTTGTCTGGGGCACCGCGACCTCGTCCTACCAGATCGAGGGCGCGGTCAACGAGGACGGCCGCGGCCGCTCGATCTGGGACACATTCAGCCACACGCCCGGCAAGATCGAGGACAACAGCAATGGCGACCGCGCCAACGAGCACTATCACCGCTACAAGCAGGACGTAGCCCTGATCAGGGATCTCGGCGTCAAGTCTTATCGATTCTCCATCGCCTGGCCGCGGGTGTTTCCGGAAGGTGCAGGTGCGCCGAACCCGAAAGGGCTCGACTTCTACAACCGCCTGATCGACGAATTGCTCGCCAACGGCATCGAGCCCTACGCCACGCTCTATCACTGGGATCTGCCGCAAGCGCTGGAAGACCGCGTCGGCGGTTGGCAATCGAGCGAGACCTCAAAGGCGTTCGGCGACTATGCGGCCTATATCGCGGAGCACATCACCGACCGGGTGAAGAACATCTTCACCGTCAACGAGGCCGGCAGGTTCGTCAATTTCGGCTACGGCTGGGGCATCGACGCTCCCGGACTCAAACTGCCGACCGCGCAATTGAACCAGGTCCGCCATCACGTCGCGCTCGGTCATGGGTTTGCGGTGCAGGCGATCCGCGCCAAGGGACGCGCCGGCACCAGGGTCGGCGTCGCCGAGAATATCGCGGCTTGCGTGCCCGCGATCGCAACGCCGGAAAACATCCGCGCCGCCGAGATAGCCACGCGCGAATTGAACGCGGGTTTCCTCGGCGTGATCCTGGAGGGCAAATACACCGAGGGCTTCCTCGAATATGCCGGTGCCAACGCGCCCAAATTCACCCCCGAGGAACTGAAGATCATCGCTTCGCCGACCGATTTCGTCGGGCTCAACATCTACGCGCCGCAATTCTACATCACGGCCTCAGACCGCAAGCCGCATTTCAACGTACTCCCGTTCCCGACCTCGTTCCCGCACATGAACTCGGAATGGCTGCGAATCGGTCCGGAGACGATCTATTGGGCGCCAAGGCTCGCGGCGAAGATCTGGAATATCGAAAATATCTATATCAGCGAGAACGGCACCTCGTCCGAGGACAAGCTTACGGCCGATGGCAAAGTCTACGATCTCGATCGCATCATGTATCTGCGCAACTATTTGACGCAGCTCCAGCGCGCGACATCGGAGGGCATCCCGGTGCGCGGCTATTTTCTCTGGAGCCTGATGGACAATTTCGAGTGGATCTTCGGCTACGAGAAGCGCTTTGGGCTCTACCGGGTCGACTTCGAGACGCAAGCGCGGGTGCCGAAACTGAGTGCGGAATTCTATCGCGACGTGGTGGCGAAGAACGCGATCGGGGTTTGATGGCTGGGTCCGACGTGCAGCCAACGGCCGGGAACCCGAGGAACGACGGGTCACCACGGGCGTTCTCAATTGGAAGCGCCGATCTTTCGGAAGACACATCATGACAGACACCAGAGACATCCAGCATGGCGTCAACGATCCCGTCAGCGGCGTCGACGTGAAGCGCAAGTTCAAGGACAATCAGAGCCCGCATGAGCGGGCGCAGACCGCGGCCGATGTCCGCGCCGATCCCTCGCCCGAGCCGGACGAGCCGTTCCTGCCCGAAGCGCTGCGGCGACCGCCGACCGCTCCGCTCAATCCGCGCACGGGACGCCGCCCGACCAAGTAAGCAGCAAATCAATGCGCCATCAGAACACGCCGCTGCAGGCGAGCGCCTTGCGGACATGCTCGAGTTCCTCCTCGTCCGCAACCACGTCGAGGATGATATTGCCGACGCCCAACTCCGCGAAGCTGCGCAGCTTCGCACCGACCTCGTAATAGCTGCCGACGAGGTAAGGGCAATCCGCCTGGAAGGTCAGGAAGGGAAGCAGCCAATAGCCGTTGTCGTGGATCGCGCCGTCCTGCTCATCGTCGCCAAGCCGCCGCTTCCAGACGGAATCCGTGTTTTCCATCGTCAGCTTGAACAATTCGCGATTGTCGTCGCTGTCCTGAAATCGAAGCTTTGCGGCCCGCCTTGCCTCCTCGCGGCTTTCCCTCGCAAAGATCCCGAAATTCAATCCGGGAGCCTTTATTCCCCGCTCGAGATCAGGCGGGAGCATCTGCATCATCAGGCATTGCATCTCCGCTCCCACGCGGCGCGCATCGTCCGATTGGCCCGCGATCAGGAATTCCGGCATCAATTCCGCCGGCATGCGCGGCCAGATTTGCAGATCGTTCGTGGTGTAGAACCTGCCCCGGAAACTGAGGGGCCGCGCGCTCGTGAGCAATTGGCGCACCACGGCGATGAACTCGCCTAGCCTTGCATATCGCTCTGCATGGGACTGCTCGTCGCCCAGCCCGTGCAGATCGCTCAGCGCGGTCCCCGTGATCATGTTCAGATAGACTTTCCGGCCGTAGAGCAGTGCAAAGGAGGAGATCAGCTTCGCCGCGGTGAACGGATGCAGATAGACCGGATTGACCGCGATCAGCGGCGCGCAACGTTGCGTGTGCGCGAGGATATGCTGGGCCATCGCCCACGGCTCGACGAATACGTCATTGCCGGCAAACAGCAAGATTCCTTCGAAGCCGTTGCGGTCGGCGAAATGCGCGATCCGCATCAGCTCGTCGGCATATTTTGTAGGATCGCGGTTGCGCGAAACGGCGGGGAATACGCGGAGCCTGGTTTTCGTCGCCGACAGCTCGGATGATCGGGGTTTGCGCTTGCTCGCGGTCATGCCGGGCAAGCGCCGCGCGCGAGCGACCATGGGCGATGCACGATGGGAGGATCGTCCGAGATGCGCGGCCCGAAGCCGATCTGCCGGCCGGAGATCAGCCTTGAAAACTGATCGAACGGCAGATCGAGCCCGCGGCCTCGCGCCCTGATGCGCATGGCATCGATCTCGCGCAGCGTCTACCTGCTCTTCTTTTTCTTCTTCTTTTTGGCCTTCTTGGCCGACTTGCCCAACTTCGCCAAACCCTTTTCAGCCAAGGCCAAAGCGATCCTGAGCTGATCCCGCTCACTTTTGAGCAAATCCCTCAGGTTCTTCTTTTCGTCGGGTGTCAATTTATCGAAATCAAGATACGGAACAAATCCCATAGTAAATACCCCGGGTTTCCCGCGACCTTGTCAGGCGCGAGAACAATGTTGCTCGCGAAGCGACAAATAATCAAGGTAGTTTTCTCGCTCGTTACAGCCTGGAGTGATTGCGGACTGCGCGCATTACGCGGCGCGACGACGGAGCAAACGTTGCAACGACGCAATGGGTTGCGCTGCAGCGCGCGTGAGGATCACGACAAGATCCTCCATCCATTGTGGAATCACATGGTGTCCGAACAGCTCGCGCTTGTAGCTGCACGAGCCGGTGATGCCAGTCGGCCGCTCCTTCAGCATCAGCGAGAGCCAGGTCTGATCGACCGGCAGCACGGGCTGTCCTTCGCGGTAGGCGCTTCCAAGCGTGCGTATCTTCACATCCGAAAACTTCAGCGGCTGGCGCAGCGGATTCTGCAAGGTGAAGTAAACCTGGATCAGGGAGGCGGGATCGATGCCCGCTTCCGCGAGCCGCGCGGCGAGGATGTTGAAGGGCAATTCCTGTCTGGCATGAGCTTCGAGAACGCTGTCGCGCACGCGGGCGAAGGCCTGTCGGAACGAAAGTCCTGGATCGATGCGGGTGCGGACGATCACGGTGTTCTCGAATGGTCCGATCACCTGCTCAGTATCAGGCCGGGAGCGATTGGCCATCGCAGTGGCAACGCAAATGTCATCGCGGCCGGTTTGTATCGCAAGCAGTGTCTTCAGGCCGGTCAACAGCGCCATAAACAGCGTGCCGTTCTCCCGGCTCGCAAAGGCGGTCAGCGCTGCGACCAGATCGCCCGACAGGCGCACCGGCTGATGATCGCTGGGTGGGGCTGGCGCGACGCCAGCGGCATTGCCAAAGACCGGCGCGGCCCCGCGCAAATTCTCCTTCCAATAGCTGGCCTGCCGCTCCGCCGCATCGGTGGCACACCATCCGCGCTGACGACGCGCCGTATCGGAGAACGGCAACGCCGGTTGCAGCGCCGGTACCGAGCGACGATCTACGAGCGACGCATAGCGTTGCGAGATCTCGTCAAAGAGGATTCCGATTGACCAGCCATCGGCGATGGCGTGATGGATCGTGAGCAGCAGCACATGGTCGTCTGGCCCCAATCGCAACAGGCGCGCCCGCCATAGCGGCGCGCGTGTGAGGTCAAATGGCGTCCGGGCTTCCTGCTCGGCGCGGAGCCTGGCCTTCCTTAATTGCAGTTGGCTGACGCGCTTGTCGCCCGGCGATCCGCGCACCGTCAGATCTTCGACGTTCAATGGCGCGGCGCGCTTGCCGGGCGGCGTGATCATGACCACAGGCTCGTCGCCATCCCAGCCCAAGGCGGTGCGCAGCGACTCGTGACGGCGCATCACCTCACCAAGACTCTTCTTCAGCGCGGCGAGATCGAGCGGCCCCTGCAGCCGCAATGCAAAGGGCAGGTTGAACAGGGGAAGCCCCGGAAGCTCGCGCTCGACGCCGAGCATCTGGGCCTGCGCGATGGACGGCAGGCGCGAACCCGTTTCCACGACATCCGGAATAATCGGCAGAACCTGCTGCGGTTTCCTTGCCAACGCATCGTCGATGCGCTGCGCGAGTTCTGCCACGGTCGGCGCCTCGAAGATCGTCTTGATCGGCAACGACACGCCGAACGCCCGCGCGACACGCGCCATCGCCTGGCCCGCCAACAATGAATGGCCGCCAAGGTCGAAAAAATTGTCGGTGACGCCGATGCTGGGGACTTTCAGCAGATCGATCCAGATATCGGTCAGCGTCTTCTCGGTGCCGCGCCGCGCCGATATCGTCACGCGGGCGGCCGTCGGCTCGGATTGGTACGCTCCCCTCAGCGCAACACGGTCGACCTTGCCGTGGCTGTTCAGCGGAATGCGTTCGAGGAACAGGAAGGCTGCGGGCACCATGTAGCCCGGCAGCCTGTTCTTGAGGAAATCGCGCAGTGCACCGGCATCCGGCCGGCTGCCCGAAGCCGCAACGATGTGCGCGACCAGGCGGATCTCACCGCCGGCGTCGCGCGGCTCGACGATGGCGGCACGGATATCCGGATGATCAAGCAGAACATGCTCGATCTCCTTCAGCTCGACCCGATAGCCGCGGATCTTCACCTGATCGTCGATACGGCCAAGGCACTCGATCGTGCCGTCAGCGCGGCGCCGGGCGAGATCGCCGGTCCGATACAAACGCGCGTCCGCATCTTGCGAAAGCGGGTCGCGCAGGAAGCGCGCATCTGTCTGCCCGGGATCATTGATGTAGCCGCGCCCGACACCGGCGCCGCCGACACAGAGCTCCCCCACGATCCCTGCTGGCACCGGCTGCAGATGCGGATCGAGCACGTAGAGGCGCGTATTTGGCAAGGGGCGACCGATCGGAACGCTGATCGCGAGCGCCGGCGGTCCGGTCAACCGATGGAGCGCGACGTCATCGGAGCACTCCGATGCGCCGTAGGCGTCGACCAGTGGCACATCGGGAAACCGCCTGAACCAGGCGCAGCAGAGATCGACGGCGAGCGGCTCGCCGGTCGAGATCAGGAGGCGCAGGCGGGAGAAAGCGCGCGGCACCGGCGGTTGGTCGGCTTGTTCAAGGATAACCCGCAGCAGCGATGGCACGATCTGCAGCACCGTCACCCCTGCCCGCTCGATTTCTGGCGCGAGCAGTTCGGGATCGCGCACGATCTCGTCGGCACAAATGTGGACGCGCGCACCGACTACGGGACCGGCGAGAAACTGCCAGACCGAGATCACAAAGCTCTGCGGCGCGGTCTGCGCGATCACGTCCGCAGACGACAGGCCAAGCTCGGAGATCAGGGACGCAAGATGATTGGACAATCCGCGCTGCTCGATCATCACGCCCTTCGGCGTCCCCGACGAGCCCGAGGTGTAGATGACATAGGCAAGACTCGATGGCGCGCGCCGCGCCGGCTTGACCGGATTGGCGGCGGCCAGGCCTTCAAGATGGACAATCGGCATGCGCTGCCGAATGGGCGAGCGGGAAAGCACTTCCTGTAGCGCCGAGGAGCAGCTTGCACCGACCAACAGCAAACCCGCACCGCTGCATGTCAGGATCTCGGCCAGCCGCGCGGCGGGCTGCGCCGGGTCCAGGCAAAGGAAGGCCGCGCCGACGCGCTGTACTGCGAGCATCGCAGCCAGCAAATCGGGGCTTCGCTCGACGAACAGCGCGACCAGCCTCTCGTCGCCTATCCCCTCCTGCGCGAGCCGCGCGGCGATCGCCGCAATGCGATCGGCGAGCTCACGGTAGCTGAGACGCATCTCGCCTGCGGAGACTGCGATCGCCTCCGGCGCACGTGCGACCTGCTGGTCGAACCGTTCGCAGAGATCGAAGACACTGAAATCGGCTTCGACCCCATTGCAATCCGCCAGCGCGCGGCGGCGCTCCGCCGGCGACAGCAGCGGCAATCGCGAAATCTGCTCCTCGGGATCGGCAATGACAGCGCTCAGAAGCCGCTCGAAATGTGCCGCCATTCCCGCAATCGTCGAAGCATCGAACAGGTCGGTGCTGTATTCGAAGAAGCCTGAAAAACGGCCGTCGGTCTCGACCAGCTCGAGCGTGATGTCGAAGCGCGAAATCTGCGGATCGATCTCGAGACGCTGCGTCGACAATCCCGGAAACGTCGCCGCCTCGATCGAAGCGCTCTGCAGGATGAACATCACCGGAAATAGCGGATTGCCGTCGCGGCTGCGCGACACCTGCAGCGCCTGCAGCACCTCCTCGATCGGTAGATCCTGGTTGCGATAGGCATCGAGCGTGACCTGCCGCACCCGTCGCAGCAGCTCGCCGAAGGTCGGATCGCCACGGCAGTCGGTTCGCAGGATCACGGTGTTGGCAAATAGCCCGATCAGGCGTTCGGTCTGGATCTGGTTGCGGTTCGCGATCAGCGAGCCGATCGCGACATCCTCATGGCCGGTGTAGCGATGGAGCAGGCATTGAAACGCCGCGAGCAGCGTCATGAACGGCGTGACGCCCTTCGCCTGGCTCAGCGACCTCAGCCGCGCCGACAGGCCTTGCGGCAGTTCGAGGTAATGCCGGGCGCCGCGACCGCTCCACGTCTGTGGACGCGGGCGATCGGTGTGCAGTGGCAGCGTGGTGACGCCATCGAGCTGCGTGCGCCAATAGCTCAACTGCTCCTTCGCCGCCGGCGTTGTCGCCCAATCCTGCTGCCATGCAGCAAAATCGCGATATTGGAAAGCGAGCGGAGGCAGCGCGGCCACGCGTCCCGCGCAACTCGCCGCATAATGCGCTTCGAGCTCCTGCCAGAACAGCCGCTGCGACCAGCCGTCGGTGACGAGGTGATGGATGTTGATCACGAGCGCATGATCGGTCGCGCTGAAGCGCAGCAGCCTGATTTTGAGCGGCGGCTCATGTTCGAGATCGAATTGGTGGTGCGCCAGTTTCAGCGCTTCCCGCCGGGTCGCCGTTTCGCGTTCACCCTTTGCGCATCCCTTCAGGTCCACGTGTTCGAGCCGTGGCATCGCCGCGTCGACGCGTTGCACCGGCTCGCCCAGCCATTCGGAAAAGGTCGAGCGCAAGACCTCATGCCGCTCGCAAAGCGCTGCGATGCTCGCCTCGAATGCGGCAACGTCGAGCCGGCCGGACAGGCGCGCCACTTCGACGACATTGTAATTGTATCTGGTCTGGTCCAGCCGGGTGAGGACGTACATCCGCTGCTGCTGGAACGAGAGCGGCGCACGGCCTGACTCCGTTGCGGTCTTGCGCCATCCCGGCAGCGCGACGTCGCGTTCCGCTGCGCGCGATTGCAGCCGCCCAGCAAGCTCAGCGACCGTCGGCGCGTCGAAAATGTCCTTGAACGAGAGATCGGTGCCGAATTGTTCACGCAGGCGCGATAGCATTTGTGTCACCGCAAGCGAATCCGCGCCCAGCGCGAAGACGTCCTGATCGACGCTGACCTGCTCCACCTCCAGGAGCCTCGCCCAGATCTCGGCCAATTGCCGCTCCAACTCAGAGCGGGGCAAACGCCTGTGTTCGGTGTCCTCGCTTGCCGGTCCGGCCGATACCAATGCGGCAAGCGCGCTTCGCTTGAGCTTGCCGCTCGCCCCTTTCGGCAACGCCTGAACCATCCGGATCAGGCTCGGCACCTTGTAGGCGGCGAGCCGCTGCCGCGCGAACTGCCGAAGCTGATGCGCTGTGGCGCCGGACTGCGGCCGCAGCACGATCGCTGCGCCGACGGTCTCGCCGAGCTTCTGGTGCGGAATTCCGAAGGCGCCGGCCTCGAGCACATCGGGATGGCTCAGCAACGCCTCTTCCACTTCCAGCGGCGAAATCTTCTGCCCGCCGCGGTTGATGACGTCCTTGATGCGGCCGACGATGAAGAGATAACCGTCCGTGTCGAGGTAGCCGAGGTCGCCGGTCCTGAACCAGCCGTCCCGGAAGGCGGATCTGGTCGCCTCGGGATCGTTGTAATAGCCCCGGCTGATGGTGGGGCCGCGCAACATGATCTCGCCGCGCTCGCCGACGGGCAGCCGCCGGCCTTCATTGTCCATGATCGCGATCTCGGGACCGGCGGGCAGGCCGACCGAGCCCGGCTTGCGCAAGTGGCGAGGGTTGGCGGCGATCTGGGATGCGCCTTCCGTCATGCCGTAGATCTCGATCACGGGCACGCCGAACCGCGCTTCCAGTCCTTGGAGGATCGCGGGGGCAAGCGACGCCGATGCCGAGCGGATCACGCGCAGCGAAGACCCCCGCGTCATCTCTGTGTCATGCTCTGAAGCGGACAGCAGCGCGCGGTGGATGGTCGGCACCGCAGTATACCAGGTCGGCTTCAACTCCTTCAGGCAGGTGAAGAAGGACACGGGATCGAAGCCCGCGGTGCAGATCACGCTCGATCCAGCCGCGAGCGCCGTGAGCAGGCCGGATACCAGGGCATGCGCGTGAAACAGCGGCAGCATGTTGAGCAGGCGATCCTGTGGCCCGAGCGCGAAGACGACCCCAGCATTGTAGGCCGAAAGACACACGCTCGCATGGGTCAGCGGTACCATCTTGGGACGAGACGCCGTACCCGAGGTCAGCAGGATGAAGGCATCATCCTCTCCGCGCGCGGCCCCGCCCACAATGGCAGGCCCAACCGACGAACCTGCCAATTCGAAGGCGCCAAGACCCTGGCCGGCCCGGGGCGACAGATCGATCACAGCAACCCCCAACGCGTGCGCGGCGGCCCGGCTTGCGGAGCCCGCTTCCGCAGCCGTGACGAGCGCGGCAAGCTCCAGCTCACTGAAATAGCGCTGCAATTCATCCCCGGTCAGATCCGGATTGACCGGGATGCAGACGGCTGCTGTTGCTACCGCAATAAGGGCCAGCGCGTTATCGACGCCCCGCGGCAATACCAGCGCCACGCGATCGCCCTGGGCGATGCCGAGCCCGCGCAATTGACGGACGGTATCACTGGTGCGCGTGGCAAGCTCGGCATAGGTCACCGCACCGCGTCCGGGAGCAAGCACCGCGGTCCGATCGGGCGCGTTGCGGGAATAGAAATCAAGGATATCCCCGATGCACGAAAAGGCTTGGATGCACGAAAGGGCTTGGCCTCCGGTGCTGCTGCCGGCCGGTCCTTGCGACGGTGTGGCTGCGACGTCCGACAAGCTCGTGCCTTTTTGCTCGAGTTGAGCTATTGTTCTTGAACTTCGCCAATCCGTCCAGACCAAGGTCGGGCAAAAGTCCCCTAAATGTGCGCAACCAAACGGAGACACGTCCTTTCTCCTGAGATGCAGCCCGACGGATAATTATGCCGGAGAATAAGCCAAGTTCTGAAACGACAGATGGCTTGAAGCACTGGCTTGAGGAGATCGGCCTCGGCCAATACGGCGATCTTTTCATCCAGCACCGCATCGGCCTCGATGTCATCCCCGATCTGACCGAAGAGGATCTGGCGAAGCTTGGTTTGCCGATGGGTGATCGCAGGCGCCTGCAGCGCGCGATAGGTTCGCTCATTCCGATCGCACCGGCGAGCAATCCGGTAGCGGGTCGCAGCGTCCCGCCGAGAACAGGGAATGTCGCCGAGCGGCGCCAGCTCACCGCCATGTTCTGCGACATGGTCGGCTCCACCTCTCTCTCCGAGCAGTTCGATCCCGAGGACGTGCGCGACATCATCGGCCGCTTCAGGGAGACCTGCGTCCGGATCGTGAAGCATTATGACGGCTTCGCCGCGCGCTATATCGGCGACGCCATCCTGATCTATTTCGGCTATCCGCATGCGCATGAAGACGACGCCGAGCGTGCCGTGCGCGCCGGGCTTGAGATCGTCGAGGCGCTGTCATCGGCGCAAGGCGGCGAGTCGCGAGCGGCGTCCGGCTACACGCCAGCGGTTCGCATCGGAATTGCGACCGGCCTTGCCGTCGTCGGAGACCTGATCGGACAGAGCACCGAGGAACGCGACTCCGCCATCGGCGAAACGCTGAACCTCGCCGCCAGGCTGCAGCCGCTGGCCCCCGTCAATGGGGTGGTCATCGCGTCCTCGACGCAATCCCTATTGAGGGGAAAGTTCGACTACCAGAACCTCGGCATTCACACGCTCAAGGGGATATCCGAAAAAGTCCAGGCCTGGCGCGTGGTCCGGCGCGCGCGCATGGAAACACGCTTCGCTGCGGCGATGGGCGCGAGATTGACGCCGCTCGTCAACCGGCAGGAGGAAATCGCGCTGCTGATGCGACGCTGGCAACAGGCCAAGCAGGGTCATGGCCAGGTCGTGCTGCTGTCGGGAGAGCCTGGAATCGGCAAGTCGCGCATTTTCCAGGAGATTCACGAGCGGGTCGCCGGCGAGCACCATGGGCAGTTGTCGTTCCAGTGTTCTCCCTATTACACCGGCACCGCGTTCTATCCGTTTATCGAGCAGTTCAAATTCGCGATCGGACTTGATCGCGAAGGCTCTGCTGTGCTGGCGCTTTCGAGCCTCGAGGCAGCCGTGGCCGCCGCAAAGGGCAATGTACAGCAGGTGGTGCCGATCTTTGCGGCGCTGCTGTCGATCTCGACCGGCGATCGGCACGCGCTGCCGGAGCTTTCGCCACAGCAGCACAAGGATGTGACGGTCGCCGCGCTGGTGAACCATCTGGTCGGGCTTGCGCGCGACCGGCCATTGATGATCGCCTTGGAGGATGCCCACTGGATCGATCCTACCTCGCGGGAAGTGCTCGATCTGTTGGTAGAGAGGGCTCAGAACGCGGCCATCCTCGTGATCGTCACCTGCCGCCCGGAATTCAAGCCGAGCTGGAATGCGCATCGCCACATCACGGCATTGACGCTCAACCGGCTCAGCCGGCAACTGCGGACGACATTGGTCGAGCGGGTCGCAGGCCGGCGGGAGCTGCCGAGGGAAGTCGTCGAGGAGATCATCGTCAGGACCGACGGCGTGCCGCTGTTCCTGGAAGAGCTGACCAAGGCCGTCATCGAATCCAACCTGCTCACCGAGCGGCATGGGCGCTACGTCTTCACCGGACCATGGCGCCAGCTCTCGATCCCGGCCACCCTGACCGACTCGCTGATGGCGCGCCTCGATCGCATGGGGCCGTTCAAGAAGATCGCACAGATCGGGGCCACGATCGGCCGGGAGTTCTCCTATGAGATCCTTTGTGCGGTCGCCGAATCGCCGGCGGAGCAGATCGAGGCGGCGCTTGATCATCTCGAGCAAGCGGGGCTGATCGTTCGCCGCGGTCATCAGCCAGATGCGGTCTATGCCTTCAGGCATGTGATGATCCAGGACGCGGCGCATTCGAGCCTCCTGCACAGCGAAAGACGAAGGCTGCATTCGCGAATCGCGGAGGTGATCGCGGAGATCTATCCGGAACGCACCGAGCGCGAGCCCGAGCTTTTCGCCTATCACCTGACCGAATCCGGCCAAGCCGAACCGGCCGTTGGTTTCTGGCTGAAGGCGGGCAAGCAGTCCGCAAAAGCGGGCGCCAATCTGGAAGCGATCAGCCATCTCCGGCGTGGCCTCGGCGTCACCCAAAGCCATCCCAAGATGATGCGACGCGACGAAATGGAGCTGGAGCTTCGCACCGCTTTGGGCAACGCCTTGATCGCCGCCAAGGGCTACGCCGCGCAGGAGGTCGAGGAAAACTACACCCAGGCGCTCGAGCTCGGCCGCCAGCTTGACGATGAGGCCAATGTGTTCACGGCGACCCGCGGGCTTTGGGTGTACCATTTCATCCGTGCCGATCTGAAGCGCGCCCATGATCTCAGCGTCGAGCTCCTGCAGTTCGCGAAGCGGGTACGCCCGAACGCAACCCCGCAATCGATACAGCAGCATGCCGGGTATCTGATCGAGGCCCACAGGTCGATTGCCATGACCATGCTCTATCGCGGGCGATTTGCGGCTTCGCACTATCATCTGCAGCGCTGCAACGGGCTCTATACCCCCGATCTGCACGGTGAACTGACCGAACGGCACGGTATCGATCCCGGCGTCGTCTCGCTGTCCTATCTCGGATATCTCCAGTGGTTTCTCGGCCGCCCCGATGCGGCGCGCCAGCACACCGAGGATGCGATCGTCAACGCCGAACAGTTGCGCCATCCATTCACGCTCGCCTTTGCCCTCGAGTTCGGCGCTTATCTTTGCCAGCACCTGCGCGATGTCGAGGGGACCATGAACTATGCCGACCGCGCCATGGTGGTCTCGTCGGATCATGGCTTCCAGCATTGGAAGCAGCAGGCAGGCATCCTGCGCGCATGGGCGATGGCCGAACTCGGCGAGATCGACGAAGGGCTGAAGCAGATGCGGGTGGGACTGGAGGGCTATGAAGCCATGGACGCCTGGCTGGCGAGCTGCTGGTTCAGGAGCCTGCTCGCGACTGCCTATGCGAAAGCCGGCCGGCTGGAAGCGGCGCTGCGAACGCTGGACGGCGCCCTCGCGGTTGCGAGGCGGACCGGCGACCATTTCTTCCTCGCCGAGGTTTATCGCCTGCAGGGTGAAACGACCTTTGCCCAAGGCGGGTTAGCTGTGGCCGACGACGTCGAGGAGCTGTTCCGCCGTTCGATGGAGCTGGCCCGCCAGCAGAGCGCGCTTGCATGGGAGTTGCGGTCGGCCGTCAGCCTGGCACGCCTTTGGCGCGATGCCGGCAAGCGCGAGCAGGCCGTCGAACTGCTCGTGCCGGTCGCGGCGCAGTTCGCCGAGGGCTTCCGCACGCCGGACCTGAAGGAGGCGTGGAATCTGATGGAGGAACTCGGCGCGAATCCATCAAGGCAGCATCCGTGGGCGGACCAGACAGGGCTACACCGGGCGGGATGAGCGATCTGGCGGCGGCAAGACGAGGCTACGCGAAAGCGATCGGGCAAGGCGAGCAGATTTCCTCCGCATGCCTGCTGCGGGCTTTCGCCACGGTACCGCGCGAGCACTTTGCGGGCGATGGCCCCTGGCGCATCCGTCGCGAGGCCGGACGCGGCTACAGCTCCACCGCCGATGCCGACCCCGTTCATCTCTATGACGACGTGCTGGTCGCGATCGATGAACGGCGCAAGCTCGACACCGGACTGCCGAGCCTGTGGGCGCATTTCTTCGATGTACTCGACCTCAAGGAGAAAGAACGCGTCGTGCAGATCGGCTGCGGGCTCGGCTATTATTCGGCGATCCTGTCCAGGATCGTCGGCGCGCAAGGCAAGGTGCTTGCCATCGACTGTAACAAGGCACTGGCCAGCCGTGCCGCCGCCAATCTGAGGCGATACAAGAATGTCGAAGTGATCCACGGCGACGGCTGCAACGACGTGGGCGGGCCGGCCGATGTCATCATCGTCCATGCCGGCTTCAATCATCCGCATCCGCTGTGGATCGAATCGCTCCGCCGCAACGGCCGCCTGCTGGTCCCGCTGACCAAGCGGGGCCGGGCCGGCATCGTCATCAAGATCACCCGCCTCGCCCGCGGCTATCATGCCGAAGCCGTCAGGGGCATCAGGATCGTCCCCGGCAAGGGCCGAGGCAGCACCGCGCTCGCCGAGCGCGTGACGGACTGGTGGGAGCGTGCCGTCGCCCTCGCACCGCTGCGGTTTCAAAGCATCGAGCAGGGGCTGCCGTCAGAACGGAAAGCATAGCGGCCGTCATCTGCATCGCCTCTTGATCTTCCTCAAAGCAGCGCAGCAATCGTCGCGCAAAGTCTTGAGCGACGAGAGGAGCACTTCATGTCGACTGCAGATTCATCAGTATCCGTTGGCGCACACTCTGGTGATCCGGCTCAACCGTCCTGGCTCCGCTCCAACTGGGGGCTTCTGCTGGCCATTGCCGTGCTGGTCATTGCTCTTGTGTTACCGACACCACAGGGATTGTCGATGTCGGGCCATCGCATGCTGGCCGTGCTCGCCTTTGCCGTGATCGTCTGGATGACGGAGACGCTCGACTACGCGGTATCAGGCGTGGTCATCGCCGCGCTGATGGCCTTTCTGCTCGGCACGGCACCGAGCCTGACCAATCCGGCCGTAGCAATGGGCACCAGCGCGGGCTTGGGTCTTGCTTTCAGCGGCTTCGCCAACACCGCATTGGCACTGGTGGCGTCCGCGCTCTTCATCGCCGCCGCCATGACAGCCACAAAGCTCGACAGACGCATCGCCCTCTTCATTCTCTCCCGCGTCGGCACCGAAACCCGCCACGTCGTGATTGGTGCGATTGTTGTCGGTTTCATCATGTCGTTTCTGGTGCCTTCGACGACAGCGCGAGTCGCCTGCATCGTTCCGATCATGCTCGGCATCATCGCCGCCTTCGGCGTCAGCAAGAAGGGCGCCTTTGCCGGCATGCTGATGATCACCGCGACGCAGACGGCCAGCATCTGGAATGTCGGCATCAAAACCGCGGCGGCGCAGAACATGGTTGCCGTAGGTTTCATCGAGAAGACGCTGAACCAGAGCATCACCTGGGGCGAATGGTTCGTCGCGGCGGCGCCGTTCGGGATCATCATGTCGGTGGTGCTCTATTTCGAGACGACGCGCATGATGCCGCCGGAAGTCAAGGAGGTACCCGGCGGTCGCGATGCGATCCGGCAGTCGCTCGCCGAATTGGGGCCGATGAAAGCGTCCGAGAAGAAGCTGCTTGCGATTTCGCTGACATTGCTTGCGTTCTGGGCGACCGAGGGCGTGCTGCACCGCTTCGATACGTCATCGACCACCATCGCGGCCGTTGCATTGATGTTCATGCCCGGCGTCGGAATCATGACGTGGAAGGAGGCGCAGCCGAAGATCCCGTGGGGGACCGTCGTGCTGTTCGGCGTCGGCATCAGCCTTGGCACCGCCCTGCTGCAGACCGGCGGCGCCGTCTGGCTGGCCAATCTGGTCGTGACCAAGTTTGGACTTCAGAACGCCAGCCCGCTGTTCATCCTCGGCGTGATGAGCCTGTTCTTGACAGTGATCCATCTCGGCTTCGCCAGCGCGACCGCGCTCGCTTCCGCGATGATCCCGATCGTCATTGCGGTCCTTCAGCATGTGGCAACGCCCGGCATCAATATGGTGGGCATGACCATGTTGCTGCAGTTCGTCGTGAGTTTCGGCTTCATTCTCGTGGTGAACGCGCCGCAAAACATGGTGGCCTATGGGACCGAGACCTTCGAGGCCAAGGACTTCGTTCGCACCGGCCTTGTGCTCACCATCGTCGCGCTTGCGCTGGTAATGCTGCTCGGCGCCACCTATTGGCATTGGCTCGGATACGTCTGAACCCCAACGAAGGGCGAGCCGTCCTGCATGTGGACGGCCAAGTGCGTTCCGCCGCTCAGAAGCGCCAGCTCAGGTTACCCTTGACCGAGTGATCATTCACTCTGTCGGAAAGCTGTCCCAGATACGACACGCCGATCGTTACGCTCGGATTGATGTTCAGATCGACGCCGCTTTCGACCAGCGCGGCATCGCGCGCCAGAGGCACGCCGGAAATGCTAAAGGCGCTGCCCAAACTCTGGAACGCGAGCGCCGCGCCCGGCGTCACGTCGCCAAAAGCATGTTGCCACGCCAACGCGGCGCGCGGCGTCAGCATCATGCCGTTCTGGAGCTGGACGCCGGTGGCGATGCGTGCTCCGAGGGTGGAATAGCCGATATCGTCGCGGGTCGACGATCCGATGAGCGCGGCAAGACCTCCACGCTCGCTGAAGCCGTCCGTATCCAGGTGCACCCACGCCAGACCGGCGAACGGCTCGGCGGCGATATTGCCAAAGCGAATGCTATGGCCGACCTCGCCAAACACCTGGGCGGTGGTGGCGTTGTAACGTGCCGTTGCCTGGTCGGCGAAGCCGGGAAACAGGATAGCTCGGCTGGTGTCGATCGTACTCCAGCTCCCGGCTACGCCTGAACGCAGGTTCCAGGGGCCGTATGCGGCGCCGGCATAGGCGGCCAGATGCGCCGTGTCGACATTGGCGGCGCTTGCCTGCGCATTCACCCGCACGTTCGAATTGGTATAGCCGCCGGCGATGCCGGCACGCCAGTTAGCGCCGAAGCTGCTGTCGACGCCGGAGAAGAAACCGCCGAGGTTGCGGCTCACGTCGGCAGCATTGCCATCGCTGCCTATCTTGCCCCAGGCGCCGACGCCCTGCGCCCACCAGGCAATATCGGGGCCGCGCGGCGGCCCCGGGGCGAGCGGACTTTTCGTGGGGAAGGCCGTTCTTCTCGTGCCGGCATAGGCAAGTGCGGCGCCGGTATTGCCCGCGGCGGAATCGGCATGTGCCAGCAGCGGCCCGCCGGCCGTGAGGGCTGCGAACGGTCCCAACTGGTCGGCAAAGGATGCCTGGCGCAGGCGTCCGAGCACCGCCTGGCGCAAGTAGCGGCTGTCATCGAGCATGGTCGTCTGCACGCTGCCATGTATCTCGCCCGAGAGCGCATCGAAGGCCTGCCGGGCTCCCGCAACCGAGGGCTGGGTGAGCAACGCCTGGAATAGAGGGCTGCTCGCAGGCAGCGCGCCAGCCGCCTCGGCAACGCTCGTCTGGTTCGGAGTGATGGCGGCGCTCGCGAAGCTACTGACCTGTTCGAGCGTCAACAGCACGGAGGTCGGTGTGTAGCTCAGAATCGGACTGAGGAACGCATAATCGGTAGCCGACGAGACACCGGAGAAGCTGCCGCTGACACCGTCTTGCGCCGTCAGGATCGTGTAGGCGAGGTCAGGCGTGAAAGCGCCAAGTGTCTGTACCGTCCCGCCTGTCAGCTGGCGTGTCCACTTGCCGCGATCAGATCGGCCTGGCCCGTGGGATTCAGCTCCGCAACGTAAGTGGATCCTGGTGCGAAGCTCACATTACCGGCGACATTCAGTGTGCCGATCGAATGGCCCGGCGCCACGACGCCGCCGCTTGCTGCGCTCAGGCCGCCGATCGTGCCATTGCCCACCAGCATGCCGCCGGCATTGACCGACACCGGCGATATCAGCGAGCCATCCACGCCCAGAACACCCGCGTTCACGTTGGTCGGTCCAGTGTAGGTGCTGGCGCCTGTCAGCGAGAATGTGCCCGACCCGCTCTTGACCAGCCCACCGGACCCGGTGATGGCGCCGGAGAAGACCGTAGAGGTGTTGTCGTTGCCGGCCGTGAGCGCAGCCGAGCCCAGCGCGACTTGACCTGCGCCCGCAAGCGATCCGATGGTCTGGTTGAAGCTGTTGAGGTCGAGCGTGGTCCCGCCTGCGACCGTATAGGCGCTGTTGGGGGAAAGCACGTTCGCCGCGCCCGCTTGCAGCGTGCCGGCGTTGACGAGAGTCGGGCCCACGTAAGAGCCGGCACCCGCGACGGTCAGCATCCCCGCACCTGTCTTGGTGAGGCCGCCCGTCCCGCCGAACGTCCCTGAGAAGGTCGTATTGAAGCCGTTCGTATCGATCGCGCCGCCATTGCCGTTCAGCGTAACGCCACGCGCCGTATTGAAGCCGGCGCCAAGCTGAAGGCTGCCGCCATCGAAGGTCAGTCCGCCCGTGGTCGCACCGAGATTGCTATCCGCGGTCACCTGCAGAGTGCCCTCATTCAGGAACGTTCCACCGGCATAGCTGTTGCTGCCGGTCAGCGCCAGAGATCCGGCTCCGCTCTTTGCGAGGCTGCCGGTCCCCGACAGCACGCCATTCCATGTTGCGCTCAACCCATTCGTGTCGATCGTAGCGACGCCACCGGTCAACGTCGCGTTCACGCCTGTCACGAGCGGGGCCTCGATCACCCTGATCGTGCCACCGCCGACATTGAACTGATAATCCGGATTATTGTTGTTGTAGGAAGCGAGCAGGCTGTTGCCGCCGATCTCGAGCGCGCCGCCGTTGAGATTGTATGTGCCCGTGCTGGTGTTGAGGCCGGAGAGATGGAGCGTCGATCCATTGTGGACGCGCAGGATGCCGCTGGTTTGATTGATTACTCCCTGCGATTGCGCCTGAGCCGCATCCGTGTTGCCATATCCGACGATGAGACGGCCACCGCCGGACAGATCGACGACACCACCGCCGATGTTGAGCGTGCCGGCACTTCCGGGCCTGCCTGTGCCAGAGGTACGCCCAAGGCCGTTGAGGCCACCGTCGAGGTAAAGCTCGCCGCCGCTGATGTTGTATGTGCCGACGCCACCCTGGTTGCCGATGTTCATCGAGGCGCAGTGACTGATGTCGCCGCAGGTAGGGGTCACCCTGACTATGCCGCCCGTTTGATTGACCGTGCCCACTCCACCGAAGTCGCCGATCTGCAAGCCGGTACCGAAGGTGATGAGACCACCCGAAACGTTCAACGCACCGACATTGGGCGTGCCGCCGGTGACGCCCTCACCCACCGCGAGATAGGTGATCGTCGTGCTTCCGCTTGTCTGCGCCATCGCGCCTTGAACGATGTAGCTTTCACCCTGCGTGAGCGTGGCACCATCGATGGTCAGCGTACCTGAACCAATCTTGGCGAAGGTCCCATAAGGAGGGTTGTATCCCTGGTTGGTCATGTCGATCGTGCCGGAGAACGCCGTATCGGTATTGTTGGCCCCAACCGCGAGACCTTGGGTTCCAAGCGTGACGATGCCGCCACCACCGATCGATCCCACGATCTGATTGGCGTTGGAAAGCGCCAAGCTCGCGCCGGGCGCGACCGTCACATCAGTGTTGGGCGCGAACGCCTGACTCCCGGACAGTGCCAGATTGCCCACCACGATATTGACCGGATTGGCGCCGGTTGCGATCGCGGCGTCGAGTTCGCCTTGCGTGCTGACGTCGATCGCCCTTGCGTCTGACACGTACAGCATTAGCGCTGACGTCGTGGATAGTGCCACCCAGTGTCGCAGATGCCTGACCAAAGGCATCTCTCGTCGTGATGAAGCAAGCATTCGAATCCCCAAGCCTGCGATTCGCAAGCGTGACACCGTGGGACTCGTGAAGTCTGTTCGATTTCGGACAGACTTCTGCTCGAAGAGGCAACCCAGAAATGCTTCCGTGGGACTTGGTTAATCAACCGATGCGCGCGGAAACTACAGCAAATTGTCGCGCTGTCCGTCGCGTGCGCCGCGTATCCGTAAATAGTGCATCGAATTGTCTACGCGTCGCCGCGTAGCATTCGCAGGCCTCCGTTTCGAGGCGTGCACGGCCGAGGATATTCACTCGACCGTGCCTATAGTGAATCAAGCCGGCCTTCTGCAGGGAATTGGCTGCGATCGATACGCCGGAGCGCTGAACTCCAAGCGTCAGGGCGAGCAACTCGTGCGTGAGAGGAAAACTGTCCGAGCCAGCGCTGTCGTGCGCAACCAGAAGCCAGTGGCAGCAGCGCTGCCGAAGCGAGTGCAGGCGGTTGCATGCGGCGATCTGCGAGAATGCATCGACAACCAGACTGCTGTACCGGCGCAGAAGGGCCGAAGCTTCACCAGCTTGCGTGATCTTCCGCTCGAACGTGTCGCGATCGATGCGAAGCGCCATTCCCGGAATCCGGACGGCATATTCCCACATCGCGCCCCGGATTCCATGGATAGCGAAAAGTCCGACGACGCCTTCGTTTCCGACAGCTCCGATCTCGACAACTCGACCATCCTCCATGGCCTTGACGCGAGAAACCAAGCCTCGATCTATGAAGTAGAGGTGATCGATCGGTGCGCCGGCGCGAAAAAGGACTTGGTGCTGTCGCAGATTCACCGGTTCGAGATGCGGCAAAATGGATTCGAGGCGCGCGAGCATAAGCGCCCGCAACAACCGGTTGCCAGGATAGGCTTCCCCAAGTTCGTCGGCCATGCCTCCCGGGTCTTTCTGCCACTTTCGGCCAAAGTACCCAGCCCTGACGTTGCGAACGCCATCACCGGAGTTCTGTTCCGAGGAACGACCGCATACCACCCATGCGTGCGAACAACCTTACGACAGTACCGACAATTGTCGCCGTGCTGGATTTGAGTTCGCCGAAAGCCGATGGGATCATCAGGGCGACCGGGCGTTTCCAAGAGCAAGGAACAGTGTCTGTTGCCACCGATCGCTTTCGATTTGATCGAGCACGGCAAGATCGAGCATCGGCCGCAAGGCACTGCCTTTCGGCAAGACGATCGCATATCTCTCGCTGCCGAAGCTGGTGTCGACGACACGGATCGCGCCTGAGAAGTCGTTACGAACGATCCAGGCGAGGAGCGGCTTGTCATGCACGAAGGCATCGATCTGACCGCGGCTCAATGCGGATAGGCCGCTTTGAGCGTCCGGGAATGCCCGGAAGGGAAGCTGCTGGCGCGTGAGGTAGTCGCTTGTCGGAGAGTTTGCGACGGCGCCGACACGCACGGATCGCAGGTCGTTGAAGCTGTGAACGGCGCCTTGCAGTTCTCTGCGCGTAAGGGTGGAGGTGATGCCGGCGGTGAACACGGCTATCGCGATGACGGAAGCGATCATCCACCCGGTCGCGACGATCCGCCCGGGGAGCGTTGCCGGTGCATTTGCGGCAGCTCCCGCCTGCGTCATAGCAATGGTCGACCACCAGAAGCTGGAGCCGAGCCCCTTGGCGCCTCCGCCGAAATGTTCCGTCTTCCGGCGCTCCAGCAGCCAAATGATGAAGCCCACCACCATCGCAAGACCAAGCAGCAGACCCACGGCCTGAAAGAAGCCGAAAGAGAGCAGCGCCCGTCCGATCGAGACCCAGGGGCTCTCATTGATCGGCACCGCAATCCCGAGCCCGGTGTTGTAGAAAGGTTGAGAAAAATCGACATTGCGTGCACGCGCAGCAGTCACAGTTACGGCTGCGACGCCGGCGTCGAAGGCGCCTTTCGCGACGCCATCAAGCAGGTCCTGCACATTCTCGGTCTCAACCAGGCGAAACTTCAGATGCGCGCGATCAGCTATCCTCTTCCAGAGCTCAATGCTGATACCGCCCCAGCTCCCATCCGGCTGCTTCATCGCGAAAGGCGGGGCTTCCTTGGTCGCCACCACCAATTCCTTGTCGGGGGCTATGCCTTGCGCGCGGACCGCGCCGCAGACGAGCGCAAGGATCGCCAGCGATAAAAAAGATATCAGGACCGATCGAAGCGACAAAATCACTGGTGCGCCTTGACGATGCCGATCTCGCCGCTCTGCACGCTCACCGCAGCAGCGACGCTGCCTGCCCAAGCCGACGAGGTGACCGGGTGAAGTGGCGCGAATTCATTTTCGAACTCCACCGGATTCGCCGCGCGCCTTGGCTTGTCCCGCCCCCGAATGTCGGAACCCAAGAAGATCCGCGCGGATCCGACTATGCAATTCTTACTAGAATGATGGCAATTTGGCGCGCCACTCAGAACAAATTACGATCCGCCGCGTTTGGCGGGCCTCAGCCCGGCCTATTTCCAGCCACCGCCTGGCAACCGGCCGTGGCAAGGCGTGTCGCCGCAGCGCCCGCACGGCCCCCGCCAGTAACCCGGGGGGCAGCCATTCCAGCGATAAGCGTTGCGGTACGGCCCCCGATATCCGCCCGGGTTGATATGGATTGGCGGGGCTTCTCAGTTCGACTGGTCTGCCCACAGCCCGCCCACGTCGTGGAGCGCGGTTGCTATCCAATTGCGGCGTCGGCAATACGCCGAAGCTGCTTCGCTATCGCAAGAACTGTCTGAATCGCCAGAGGGAGAATCCGAACAAAATCGCTCCGATCACCAGCAGCGCGGCGATCTGCGGCCAGACCACGTCGAACCCTGCGCCGCGGAACAGCACGGCCTGCGCGAGGATGACAAAGTGGGTGTTGGGTGCGGCGAGCATGATGTTCTGGATGATCTCGGGCATGCTCTCCCGCGGCGTCGTGGCTCCTGACAACATCTGCAGTGGCATCAGCACCAGCATCATCAGGAGACCAAACTGCGGCATGGTCCCGCCGACAGTCGCCAGAAAGATGCCCAAGCTGGTCATGGCGAAGACGTAGAGTGCGGTGCCGAACAGGAACAGCGGAATCGAGCCTCCGATCCGGACTGACAGCAATCCCTGCACCACAAACACGAGCGACACGCTGGAGGCGAGAAGCACGACAAGGCCCATCGACCAGATCTTGCTCGCCATGATCTGGAATGGCGTCACCGGCATGACGAGCAGGTGCTCGATGGTGCCGTGCTCGCGCTCGCGGATCAGCGCGGCTCCGGTCAGGATGATCGACAGCATGGTGATGGAGGAGATGACGTTATTGATGGCGCCGAACCAGCCTTTGTTGAGCTCGGGGTTGAAGCGCGCGCGCAGGGCGAGCTCGATCGGGAGAGGCGCGGCCGATCGATAGCGGGCCAGAAACTCGCCGACCTCCTCGTTCACGATCGTCTGGATATAGCCGCCCCCGGTGAAGGCCTGCGACATGCGGGTCGCATCCACGTTGAGCTGGATGGCCGGCGATCGCTGAGCCAGAAGGTCGCGCTGGAAGTTCGGCGGAATGTTGAGCGCGAAGGTGTCGAGCCCCGCATCCATGCGGGGGTTCACGTCCGACTGCGAAATCAGGCGCGGTATCGTGAAATAGGGCGGATTGAACGCGGTGATGATGCGCGTCGATGCCGGCGACTTGTCCTCGTCAACGATGGCGAGCGCGGCCTGATTCAAGGTCTCGGGCTGCGCCCTGGAGGCCGTGTAGATGGAAACCGTGAAGGCATAGACGATCAGGATCATCAGCATCGGATCACGGAGAAGGCCCCGCAGTTCCTTGATGCCGAGTTGAACGACGTTGGCGATATGCATGTCTAGCTCGCCTGTTTCCTCAAGAGCACCACGCCAAGACCGAACAGCACCGGGATGGTCACGAGCAGAGCAACGAACTCGCCCGAGAGGTCACCGAAATCGAGCCCTTTCGAGAAAGTGCCGCGCGTGATGGTGACGAAATGTGCGGTCGGGTAGATTCGTCCGATGACGGCGCCGGCTCCCTGGAGAGACGACACCGGATCGACCAGGCCCGAATACTGGGTAGCAGGAATCATCGTCAGCAGCGCAGTCGCGAAGATCGCGGCGATCTGGCTGCTCATGAACGCTGATATCACAAGCCCCATCGCCGTCGTGATAATGACGTAGAGAAGCGCTGCGCCGGTGAAGGCCGGGAAACTGCCCGTGAATGGAACGCGGAAGACGAACACGGCAAAGGCGGTCAACAGGAAGAAATTCAGCATGGCGAGCGCCACATAGGGAAGCTGCTTGCCGACGAGAAATTCAAGCCGTGTTACCGGCGTTACGTAGAAATTGATGATCGATCCGAGCTCCTTTTCGCGCACGACGCTCAGCGTCGCCAATATCGCAGGTATGATCAACAGGAGGATCGGGATCACGGCGGGAGCCATCGCCACGATGCTCTTGAGGTCAGGGTTGTAGCGATAACGTATCTCAAGCTGGAAATCGCCCGACGCCGCGGCGTTGCCATAGAGCAGTCTGGCGCGCTCGGTCAGCCAGTGGGCATGCATCGCCTGCACATAACCCCTCACGGTCTCTGCGCGCGACGGCATGGCGCCGTCGATCCACGCGCCAATCTGGACGTTACTGCCGCGCGCCACGTCGCGCCCGAACCCCGGCGGGATCTCGAGTGCCAGGCTCAGCTCACCGCTGCGCATGCGGCTGTCGAGATCGTCGTAGTCGGTGATCGGAGGCAATTCGGTGAAAAAGCGCGATCCGGAAATCTGCAGGACGTAGTCGCGGCTAATCCCGGTTTCGTCGCGGTCCATGACGGCGAAGGATAGATTCTCGACGTCCATATTGATGCCGTAGCCCATCACGAACATCAGAATGAGACTGCCGAGAACGGCCAGCGTGGCACGGATCGGGTCGCGCCGCAGCTCGAGCGCCTCCCGGTGGGTGTAGGCGAATACGCGCCGCAGGTCGAAGAAGCGCATGAGTCGGTGGTGTGCCGCGGCGGCTTGGTCGCCCGGCCCGGCTTCGCTCACTACGGCCGGTACGGCGGCCGGCAGCTTGGCGTCCGTCCTGCCGATCGCGTCCTGCAGATAGGCGACGAAGGCCTCCTCAAGACTGCCGCCGCCGCGCTGCTCGGCAAGCCTGGCCGGCGTGTCGCTGACCAGCACCCTGCCTGCATGCATCAGCGAGATGCGGTCGCAGCGCTCGGCTTCGTTCATGAAATGGGTCGAGACGAAGATCGTGACGTCGTCCCTGCGGGATAGCTCGGACAGGATTTGCCAAAAGCCGTCGCGCGCCACCGGATCGACGCCGGATGTCGGCTCGTCGAGAATCAGGATGTCGGGCGCATGAATCATCGCTACCGCGAGTGAGAGGCGCTGGCGGACCCCAAGCGGCAACGCATCGGGCAACGCATCGATGACGTCGACGAGGTCGAACCGCTGTGCCATCTCCTGGACACGCCCCTCGATGGTGTCAGGGGCAAGCCGGAACAGCCGCGCATGCAGCTCGAGGTTCTGCCGGATCGTCAATTCGGAATAGAGCGAGAAGGCCTGCGACATGTAGCCGACGCGGCGGCGGACATCCATGTCGCTCGGATCGACCTCATGGCCGAATAATCTCGCGATGCCTTCGCTGGCCGGCAACAATCCGGTCAGCACCTTCATGGTCGTGGTCTTGCCGCAGCCGTTTGAGCCGAGAAAGCCGAAGATTTCGCCGCGGGCAATGCGGAAGCTCACATTGTCGACGGCGGTGAAATCGCCGAACCTCACGGTAAGCTGCTCGGCCTCGATGGCGATGTCGTCGGCATGTTCGCTTCCGCGAGGCGGGATCACCACTTCCCTGTGCTCCCGCCGCTCCTCCTCCGGGAGCAGCGCAATGAAGGCGGCATCGAGATTATCAGCACCGGTCTGCCGCAGCAGGTCCGCAGGCGCGCCGGTGGCGAGCACCCGGCCTTCGTTCATGGCAACCAGCCAGTCGAAACGCGCCGCCTCCTCCATATAGGCGGTGGCGACAACGACGCTCATGCCCGGATGGCTTTGGCGGATCTCGTCGATCAGTTCCCAGAACTGGCGGCGCGAGAGCGGGTCGACACCGGTGGTCGGCTCATCCAGGATCAGGAGGTCGGGATCATGAATCAGCGCGCAGCAAAGGCCGAGCTTCTGCTTCATGCCGCCCGACAGCTTGCCTGCTGGCCGATCCGTGAAAGGCGTAAGCCCCGTGCCTTTCAGGAGCTGATCGATCCTCTGCTCTCGTTCGCTCTTGTCGTGGCCGAACAGGCGGCCGAAGAAGTCGACATTCTCGAACACCGACAGCGTCGGATAGAGGTTCTTGCCGAGACCTTGTGGCATGTAGGCGATCTGCGGGCACGTCAGCCTCCGGTGCGCAGCATCGGTCATATCGCCGCCGAGCACATGGACGCGTCCCTGCTGTACGGCCCGAGCGCCGGAGACAAGGGAGAGCAGGCTGGATTTCCCAACGCCGTCAGGTCCGATCAACCCGACCATGCGCCCGGTGGGAATGTCGAGCGTGATGCCACCAAGTGCGCGCGTCGTGCCGTAGGACAGCTCGACCGCATCCAGGCTTATCACCGGCGCCGGTGGGCGAGCTTCCTCTGCGGTCGACAGATCGCTCATTGTACCAGCTTTTCAGTAAGGTTCGCCGGCCACTCGGCGTTCGGGTCGAGCTGGACAAACGCCCTGCCGGGAAGGCCGGTCTTGACCTGTTCGATGTGTCTGCGCAGCAAGTCCGGCGAGATATGCGCCCTGATCCGGAACATGAGCTTTTGACGCTCCTCCTCCGTTTCCACCGTCTTGGGCGTGAATTGCGCAACGTTTGCAACGAAGCTCGCCTTGGCGGGAATGACATATTGGGGCGCGGCATCCAGCACGATGCGGACCTCTGCGCCGATTGCGACGCGTCCGGCCTGCGCCGTGGGCAGGAAGAA
Source organism: Bradyrhizobium sp. Leo170 (assembly GCF_004296405.1). GTDB lineage: Bacteria > Pseudomonadota > Alphaproteobacteria > Rhizobiales > Xanthobacteraceae > Bradyrhizobium. The sequence continues at coordinate 12,966 of NZ_PSRR01000031.1, read as the reverse complement.
GGTCATGTAGACGTCGCCGAGGTCGACGAGATTGAGCACGCGACCGCCGGCGGCAAGGACTTCGCCCGGCTGCGCCACGCGAAACTGCACGCGCCCATCGCGCGGTGTTATCAGGATGCTGTCGTTGATGTCGGCCTTGATGCTCTCGATGGCGGCCCTCGCCGCGTCGATGGATGCTTCGGCGTCGACCACTTGCGCCCGGGTGGAACTGATGGCGGCCTCCGCCGCCGCAAGCTGAGCCTCGGCCGCCGCCACCGCGGCCTTCGCCCCTTCGGCGGCCGCCCGGTCGTCGTCGAGCACCTGCTGAGGCACGGCGTTGGTCTTGATCAATTGCTCGGATCGCTGCAGCTTTCGGTCCGCCGTATCCAATTCAGCATTACGCTGCGCAATCACCGCGGTAGCGGATTTCCTCTCGGCTTCTCGCTGCGCGACGAGACTCTTGGCGGTGTCGACGCTGATGATCGCGCGGCGCAACTGCGCTTCGGCTTGACGGAGCTGGGCATGTAGCTGCGTCGTGTCCATGCGCGCGAGCACCTGTCCTACCGTGACAAAATCCCCCTCTCTGACCAGGATCTCCTGGATGCGTCCTGGCGTCTTGGTTGCAATGTCGATCTCGACCGCCTCGATGCGGCCGTTACCGCTGGCGATTCCCGGCGGGAGACTATCATTCGCGAAATTCTGCCAGGCGTAGTAGCCACCTGCGGCCAGAAGCACGGCGAGCAGGACGATCAGCCAGCGGTTTCGGCCTTTGGTCATTGCCCACGGACCTCATCCATCACGCTCGGACACAGGGTCCATTGCCCTGTTATGCGGTGCGCCGAGCACGAAGCAGCCAAGCCAGCCGCCAGTCGCAGTAAGGCTGATCGTAGCCCTCCACCCTCCAACGCCGATATCCGACGAAACCCTGAGCCAAAGGTCGGCAATGTTCCGAATTGTTTAGGCAGGAACTGTCGGGGATGCGTTATCGCCGCCCCCTTTCGCCAAGGGTCAAATGGGTCACCGTCGCCGCGAGATTGACGCCGATCGCGCGCTCGACGGAAAGCGGCTGCAGCACGACGCTTCGGCGCGATCCGCCGATCAGAGCGTTGGCGCCAAAGCCGGGACCCAGCGCAACATTGGCGCTGGCCCCCACATAGCTCCCGCGCATGGTGCCGGGACCAATCCGCGAGTTCTTGGCAAAGACGGCCCAGGATAGAACGCCACTTCCGGTGACGCCGACGTCAAGACCGACACGCCTTATTCGCCCAGCGTAAATGTAGCGTTGCGACGAGCCTCGCCGGTAGAATACGCAACGCAGCGACTGCGTCGATCCAACAAGGAATCCGATCCGCGGGCTGCTGGAACACAACAGCCGGCCGACCCTGAATATCTCGCCTTGCGCGGGCGTTGCGACGGCGGAGATTGAAGCGAAAACGCACAAAGCGCAAAGCAACCGTATCGTCTGCATTTCAGGCCTCGACTTGGTCTTCGGTGTTGTGAGGTGCGGCCGCGCGGCCATACCGCCCTCGCTCCGCTGCCCGTCAGTCTCGCTCATCGAACATCCACCGCCGTCGGATTCGTTCCTGTGCTGCCTCGATCAGTCATCGATCGCTCAAATTACAAGAGCGGATTGGTCCGTCGCACCAGGCAACAGGCGGCAAAAGCTGCTCAATTGGCCGATGGCCGCCCTGCAGGCGCATCGGTGCGAACCCGCCGGCTGCCGAAATGCGGATGCCGTCCGCCGCGGTGGCGCCAATAGCGATGCTTGTGCGGGTTCATATTTGTATTCGGTGCTGCGCTCTTTGGCGCAGCCGCGCCTTGGTCAGTCGATTGGGCCACGGACGGGCTTGGCGGCGCTGCAATGGCTGCGACAACGCCGACGATCAGGGCGCCGAATACGAGTCGGATGTTCATGCTCGTCTCCATATTCCCATCGGCGATAGCGCAAGCGCCAAAGGCGGCAATGAATGCGGGATGCCCGCCAGCCGATGACTACGATCCTATCGGCGACTTTGCCGCTCGCACATCCGGAATTCTATGTAGGAACGGGCGGCAGAAACTGCGCTTGATAAGCCGGCGAGCGGCAACCTCCAGTAACACAAGGCATGTCCCCCGAAGGAAGGCGCCAACGCGCCGAAACAGCGTAGTTCCCGCCCCCGGAAATCGGGTGATCATCTGATATCCCGCATGGTGGCCATCATCATAGGCTTGCCCATCCCGTGCTCGGCGCGACCGCGAGGAGATAAGCCATGTCCAATTATGACGAGAATGCAGTGACCTCCGGTGCGGTCGGCGGCGATGCCATTGCGGTCGATGCCGGCCTCCGCAACTACATGTTGCGCATCTACAACTACATGGCCGCCGGTGTCGGCCTCACGGCCCTTGTGGCCTGGCTGACTTATCAGTTCACCGGTCCCGCATTACTGCAGAGTCCGCTGATGTGGATCTTCATCCTGGCGCCGCTGGCTCTGGTGTTCTTCATCAGTGCACGCATCCATACGCTGTCGGCCACGACCGCACGCTGGTTGTTCTTTGTCTATGCAGCCCTGGTCGGCGTGTCGCTGTCGACCTTGCTCCACATCTACACCAGTTCCTCGATCACGCGCGTGTTCTTCATCGCAGCCGCAACGTTCGGGGCGCTTAGCATCTTTGGGTACACCACCAGGCGTGACCTATCCGGACTGGGCACCTTCCTGTTCATGGGGTTGATCGGAATCATCGTCGCAAGCCTGGTCAACCTCTTCCTCCGTTCGAGCGGACTTGACTGGCTGATCTCGATCGTGGGCGTCGGCATCTTCGCCGGCCTGACTGCCTACGATACGCAGCGCATCAAGGCGATGTACGATGTCAGGGACGATGAAACTTCCGCAGGCCGCAAGTCGGTCATCGCCGCTTTGTCGCTCTACCTCAATTTCATCAATCTGTTCATGATGATGCTGCGCCTTGCGGGCACTCGGCGCTAGACCTGCAAGACGATCCTGCCGCCGTCTCAAGCCGCTGGCACGATGGCCGCGCTGGCGAGCGCGTCGCGCAAGGCTTTCTCTTTCGTCTCGTCCAGAGATGTCCTCAGCACGACCCTAGGCATTTCTTAGGACAATATGCGGTTAGTGCCAATGTCACGAATGGCAGTGCACGAAGAGGCTCCGCGTCGCGGCTCGCGGGCGTGTACAAGAATTCGCGAGTTCCTGCCTAAAGACCGCCCCACGTCAATGGCGCTTTTCTACCTGACGGTGTATGGTGGAGCTCAATATCCGATCGGGTCAGGGAGATTGGCCGAGGCAAGGGGTGGCTCTCACTATCGAGAGTCGCGTGGAAAGCGAGTGCGTGCCGTGAAGCAACATGGTGCTCCCACGTACGGGTCGGATCGAACCAATGCGGAGGGATGGTCAGGCATTGGCGCAGCAAGCGCAAGCGATCGGCTGTACTGGAAGCTAGCCTCCGACCTTCTCTTTGTGATGCGCCCTTCATCCGAAGGGCGCTTTGTTTATGAAGATATAAACCCGGCGTTCGAATCGCTTGTTGGGATCGCCTCGGAAGACATCCGAGGGATGGCCGTTTGCGACTGTATGGGGAGGCAGGATGCCAGGTCCGTTCACGAGGCGCTTGATGCTTGTCGCGCCAGAGGTGCCGAGGTTCGGATCCGGCATCGGCTCACCCTTGGAGGATCCCCACGAACTGTCGAGACGATCGTTGCGCCAATCTGCGATCCCGTAACCGGCTGCATTGCCACCTTTATCGGTAGCCATCGCGTGCTGGAAGGAGCGTCCTCCCAAGACTTTGGAACGATTTCGGACGGTGGTGCGAGCATGGGCGCCACGCTGGTATCCATTCAGGAAGACATGCAGCAGCGCATTGCCTCCGACCTCCACGACTCGACTTGCCAGCATTTGATTGCCGCGAGCCTCGGGATTATGCGGATGCGGAACAGCTTAAGTGAACCGACCAATGCCGAGCGGCTTTGCGACGATATCGATGCGTCGATCGATCAGGCGATCAAGGAAATCCGGGCCTTTGCCTACCTGCTGCATCCGCAAAATCTAACGGTTGCCGGGTTGAAGGCGGCAATAGAGAGATATGCGGAAGGGTTCGCGGCGCGCACATCGTTGAGAGTGGATGCCAGCATCTCGCCCGAGATCGATCGCGTACCTTACGAAACGCAGCGCTCGCTGCTGCGGGTGGTTCAGGAGGCGCTGACGAATGTCTTTCGTCACGCGAAAGCGACGGAAGTCGAGATCGCGATCGAGACGACCAATAGCCACTTCCGGCTGAGGGTCAGCGACAATGGGCGCGGCATGCCGCTCGGCCAGGCCCTCGGCGGAGCGATAGCAGGGCCGCCCGGCGTCGGAATTCCTGCGATGAAGGTTAGACTGCAGCAGATCGGAGGCACCCTCGATATCCGCTCCGGACCGGGAACGGGGCGTCCCGGCACGACACTATCCGCGGTGTTTCCGCGCGGTGCGGTGACCGGGAAGACGCAGCCGGCCAAAGGCCGTTCCCGCCATCATGGTCCGCGCAAACGGGTCCACTAGTCGTGCAGCCGAACTCGCCTCGCTGGCGCCGGCCGAGCCATGCGATCCGATACGAGTTGGAGTTGTCCTGCCATGAAGCGCTTTCTTATCGCCGACGATCATGAAGCGGTGCGGTCGGGCCTGCGAGCGGTTCTGGAACAACGTGCCGACTGGGAAGTCGTTGCTGAGGCGAACGACGGCAGCAAGGCCCTTGCCGAGGCGATCGCGAACCAACCCCATGTCGCAATCGTCGATTTCTCCATGCCGCGCATGACGGGAGTGGAGGTCGCGCGGCGGATCAAGGAATATCGTCTGCCGACCGAGGTATTGATCTTCACGGTGCACAACTCCAGCCTGCTGGCGCAGCAGGCATTCGAGGCAGGCGCCCGGGCATTCGTATTGAAATCGGATGCCAACAGGCTGTTGTTGGCGGCGGTTGAGTCGCTTCTGGCGCATAAGCCATTTTGCACCGAGAGCTGTTCGCCTGAATTGAACGAGGTCTCGACCGGAGATCGGGACAGGCTCTCGCCGCGGGAGAAGTTGGTGGTCAAGCTGATTGCGGAGGGCTACAGCAACAAGAGCATTGGTGCGATCCTGAACCTCAGCGTCAAAACCGCCGAAGCGCACCGTGCCGCCGCGATGCGCAAGCTGGGCATCCACTCGACGGCAGATCTGGTTCGCTACGCGGTTCGTGCCCGGTTGCTGGAAGCATGACGCACTGGGGCGCTGTCGATCCGGCGCTTGATCTTCCGCCGTCCTAGTTTGTTCTGCCATGGACCAGGAGGCGAAGCTGACCTCGGTATATTCCCCGCGAAATCCTAGGGTTTTGCGGGATAACTGCCGGAAAGCCAATCAGTATGATTCTGACCTCGCTGTCGGCTATCGCTATCGACCGTTCCAACGCATAGGAACGACGCCGTGAAACGCATCCTGATTGCGGATGATCATGAAGTCGTACGTTCCGGACTTCGCGCGATCGTTGAAACGCGCTCCAATTGGATTGTCACTGCAGAAGCGCCCGACGGCGAGCAGGCGATCGCATTGGCGTTGGAAACCAGACCGGACATCATCATCGCCGACTATTCCATGCCTCTCGTGAACGGACTGGAAGTCAGCCGCCGCGTCAAGACGCTTCGCCTGCGGTCGGAAGTGTTGATTCTCACCATGCACGAAAATGAGGAGATTCTGACCGAGGCCCTTTTGACTGGGGTGCGTGGCTTCCTGCTCAAATCGGACGCCAGGAAGCATCTCATTTCGGCAATCGAAGCTCTGCTCGACGGCCGACCTTACTTTACCAGCGTCGTGTTGGAGAAATTGCTAACCGACTACCAGCTCAACAAACAGAACAAGTCCAGCGCGCTCCTCACATCGCGGGAGCAGAACGTCGTGCAGTTGATTGCAGAGGGACATACCAACAAGGCCATCAGTTCCATATTGAAGCTAAGCGTGAAAACTGTCGAAACCCATCGGGCATCGGCCATGCGCAAGCTTGGCATGTCGTCCACGGCCGAGCTGGTTCGCTATGCGATTCGCAAGAAGCTGGTTGCGCCCTGACGGCCCAGGTAGTCCAGGGGCAATCGTCGCGCGGGGTTAGGCGCCCAACGTCAAGGGCAGCGCCTGAAGAGCCGTCAGCGTCGTCGGCAAAAACGAAACGTCCGCGCGCGACGGTCAATCCATCAGGTCATTTCCAGCAACAAACCGCGGAGAACCCTGATTGACACGTCCAAGTGCGCCCTCCCTAATGCCGGGAACGATGCTCACAACGGTCACAACTGGGGCGGCCAGCCAAACTATCTGCTCGCGCGTTGTCTACTCGCGCACCCGCTTTTCCCGGTAAGGCAGTCACGGCTCGGGAGGATCACATGCAGCTAACTCCGAGGGAGTTCGATAAGCTGCTCGTCTACATGGTCGCTGACGTTGCACTAAAGCGAAGAGCCAAGGGCCTCAAGCTCAACTATCCAGAAGCCGTTGCTATCATATCGGCGGTCGCCCTTGATGGCGCGCGTGCCGGGAAGACGATCGAGGACGTCACCAACGAGGCGCGTACCGTCCTGACCAAGGCTGATGTGATGGACGGCGTCGCCGATCTTATTCCAATGGTGCAGATCGAGGCGGTGTTCACCGACGGCAGCCGCTTGGTAACGGTGCATACGCCGATCCAGTGAATGCCTACAGGAGGTCAACATGGCTGGACCAAAAACGGGCCCCGTTGTCGCCGCCCATGTCGACCCGGCGACGGCGAACGTGCCGGTCGGCGGTTACGTGTGCAGTTCGGCAGCGATCACATTCGATGCCGATCGCCCGGTGACGACGCTCAAGGTGCGCAATGCGGGAGATCGGCCGGTACAGGTTGGATCTCACTTCCATTTTTTCGAAGTCAATCGTGAGCTGGAATTCGATCGTGCAGCGGCGTTCGGGCTTCACCTCAATATCCCATCATCAACGGCAACGCGGTTCGAGCCCGGCGACGAACGCGAGGTCCAACTCGTCCCCTATGGGGGCATGCGCGCCGTTTATGGCTTCAACAATCTCGTCGATGGTCCCACCGCCGGCCGTGACGCCGCCACAGTCAAATCCAAGGCGGTGGCGCAGGCGGCGAAGCGAGGCTTTCGTTCCTCATAAATGAAGGCGTGAAACGCAAATCTCTTGAACGAGGGCCACCATGCCTACCATGTCTCGGCTAGAATATGTCGGCCTTTTCGGCCCGACGACGGGTGATCGCATCCGCTTGGGCGATACCGGCCTGTTCGTTGAAATCGAGCGCGACCTGCGCGGCGGCGCCGGCGACGAAATCGTCTTCGGCGGCGGCAAGAGCATGCGTGAAGGCATGGGCATGGATAATCAGGTGACGCGGGCGGCTGGCGCTCCCGACCTTGTGATCACCAACGTGACCGTGATCGACGCTGTGCTCGGCGTCGTGAAAGCGGATGTGGGCATCAAGGATGGCCGCATCTGTGCAATCGGCAAGGCCGGCAATCCGCAGACGATGGATCGCGTCACGCCCGGCCTGGAGGTCGGCCTGGCGACCGACGCTATCTCGGGCTCACATCTCATCCTGACGGCCGCCGGGATCGACACACATATTCACTTCATTTCTCCGCAGCAGGCGCAGGCCGCGCTCTCAAACGGCACCACGACTTTGATCGGTGGCGGCACCGGTCCTTCGGACGGCTCCAACGCGACGACGGTCACGTCGGGACCTGGCAACATCAGCATGATGTTACGCGCGTTCGAAAACTGGCCGCTCAATGTCGGCATTCTCGGCAAGGGGCACGGACACGGCAAAGCGGCTCTGGTTGAGCAGATCGAAGCAGGCGCGGTTGGCGTGAAATGTCACGAAGACTGGGGCACCACCCCAGCGGTGCTTCGGTCCGCGCTCACCGTCGCTGACGAGACGGACACCCAAGTATGCATCCATACCGATACGCTCAACGAATCCGGCTTTGTCGACGATTCGATCGAAGCGTTTGAGGGGCGGACGGTCCATTCGTTCCATACCGAAGGGTCCGGCGGCGGCCATGCGCCTGATATCATCAAGATCGCCGGCCTTCCCAACGTCCTGCCATCTTCGACCAACCCCACGCTCCCCTACGGCATCAATTCGCAGGCGGAGCTGTATGACATGATCATGGTGTGTCACCACCTCAGCCCGGACATCCCGTCCGATGTGGCATTCACCGAAAGCCGCATCCGCGCCGAGACCATCGCGGCGGAAAACGTCCTCCAGGATCTCGGCGTGATCTCGATGTTTTCGAGCGATTCGCAGGCCATGGGACGCATCGGCGAATGCTGGCTGCGTTGTATCCAAACCGCCGATGCGATGAAGACCGGGCGCGGCAAGCTGCCGGAGGACGCGCCGGGCAACGATAATTTCCGGGTGCTGCGCTACGTGGCAAAGATCACGATCAACCCGGCGATCACGCACGGTATTGCCGACGTGCTGGGCTCGGTCGAGGTGGGAAAGATCGCCGACCTCGTCCTGTGGGAGCCCGCGTTCTTCGGTGCAAAGCCCAAGATCGTCATCAAGAACGGCTTCATTAGCTGGGCAGTGATGGGCGACCCAAACGCGTCGCTGCCGACCCCGCAGCCCACCTACTATCGGCCCATGTTCGGCGCCTATGGTGATGCGTTGCCGGCCAACTGCATCACATTCGTCTCCGGCGCCGCGCATGCTGCCGGGATCAAGGAGCGGCTAGGGCTCCGCCGGCAGGTGATGCCGGTGAGAAATGTGCGCAAGGTCGGCAAGCGCGACATGGTTCGAAATACCGGGACGCCCAAAATTGAGGTCAGTCCGGAAACCTTCGCCGTGACCGTCGACGGCAAGCACGCAACCGTGCAGCCTTTGACGACGGTCTCGCTAAACCAGAAATATTTCTTCAGTTGAGGAATGCGCGATGATCCTCATCAAAACCGTTCTGGGCAATATCGGCGATCCCGAATGGGCTGGGCGGCTGTCTGGCGCCGATATAGATCTGATCGAGATCGACCAGTGGGAGGCGCAGAAGACCCGCTTCCGCAAGACGACCACAAAAGGCGCGGAGGTTGCAATCTCTATCGACCGCGGCACACACATCCACGATGGGGACGTGCTGCTCTGGAATGCCCAGGCGCTCTCGGCACTCGTCGCTCGAATCGAGCTGCGTGACGTGATGATCGTGCACCTCGACGGTCTAACGAGCCTCGCGCCCGAGATGGCAATGCGCACATGCGTCGAACTGGGCCATGCCATGGGCAACCAGCATTGGCCGGCATTGGTCAAGGACAACCGCGTCTATGTCCCGCTGACGGTCGATCGCAAGGTGATGACGTCTGTCATGAATACGCACCGTTTTGATGGAATCCGATACGAATTCGTAGCCGGACGAGAGGTCGTTCCCTACCTCGCTCCGCATGAATCCCGTCGGCTTTTCGGTGGCGCGGAGGGGCCGGTGCATTCACACACGCACGAGAGCTATGCCGGCGTCGAGGCGGAGACCGGACGCGCGTACGGACATCCGCCGACGCATGCCCACTCCCATCCGGGAGCCGCCGCTCACGGACAAACATCGCCGGCAACGGCCGGTTCTGCGCGTGACCACCGAGAATGACCGTGTCGATGCGTCGAGGAGCGCCGCTTTTCTCTCGCGGATGCTGCAGTTTGGTGACTCGATGTTCCCCATCGGCGGCTTCTCGTTTTCTTCCGGCCTGGAATCCGCCGTTCAGGAGGGCGTCGTCACCAACGCGGCTACACTTCGAGCGTTCGCGCGCACCGCGGTAGAGCAGGCGGCGCGCGGTGACTGCATCGCGCTGATCGCCGCGCATCGCGCCGCAACTGCCGGAGAGGTCGACACCCTCGCCCGAATCGATGCGCAGGTATACGCGCGCAAGCTTTCCGACGAAGCGCGAGCAATGTCGGTTCGCATGGGCAAGAAGTTCACGGAGATGGGGGTCGAGGTGGTGGGTGCGCCGCTGCTTTACAGATGGCGTGAATGCATAGCGACGTCTGTTACTCCCGGTTGTTATCCCATCGCATTGGCGATTAATTTCGCCGTACAGAATCTGACTGCCTACCAAGCGTTTGTCGTGCACCAGTATGGCGTTGCCACAACGATCCTCGGCGCGGCCTTGCGACTGATGAAGGTCAGCCACATCGAGACGCAGAAGATTCTCTACGAGCTCACCGGGCAATTAGACGAGATGTACGCGACCGCCGCGGCGGCTCGACTGTCGGACATGGCAGGCTTTGCGCCTTTGACGGAAATTCTGGCCGCCGTCCACACCAGAGCGCATGTGCGCCTGTTCATGAACTGACGTTGAATGGAGCTTGGAATGTCGAAAAGTATCACGCGCATCGGCATTGGTGGCCCGGTCGGGTCAGGCAAGACCGCGATCGTGGAAGCCATTACACCGCGCTTGCTGGATCTCGGCATCAAGGTGCTCATCATTACCAATGATGTCGTGACGACCGAAGACGCCAAGCACGTTCAGCGCACCCTCAAGGGCGTTCTGCTCCAGGAACGCATCCTCGGCGTGGAGACAGGTGCCTGCCCTCATACCGCGGTGCGCGAAGACCCAAGCATGAACCTCGCCGCGGTCGAGGATATGGAACGGCGCTTTCCGGATAGCGACGTCGTGCTGATCGAAAGTGGAGGCGATAATCTGACGCTGACCTTCTCGCCGGCGTTGGTGGACTATTTCATATATGTGATCGACGTCGCCGCGGGCGACAAGATCCCGCGCAAGAACGGACCCGGGATCACGTATTCCGACATCCTGGTCATCAACAAGACCGATCTTGCACCCTATGTCGGGGCCAGCCTTGAGGTGATGAAACAGGATTCACAGATGATGCGCGGCAGAAAGCCGTTCCTGTTCACGAACTGCAAGACGGGGGAAGGCATTCCGGAGTTGGTTGCGCTTATCGAACGGGAGTTTCTGTTCGATATCAATCCGCGAGCACGGCGGCCAGCATGATACCGGCGGCCTTCCCTCCCGGGGCCCGCGCCGAAGCGCTCGGCGCATCGATGCCGGAATTCGCTCCGTTCCAGGATGAACCGCCGCAGATGAGGAGTGGCAGTGTCGGCAAGACAGGTTCCCTGCGTCTGGGCTTCGAGCACCGCTCCGGCCAAACGATCCTGGCGAACTTGCAGCGGCGGGCGCCGTACATGGTGCAGCGCGCGCTGCATTGCGATGAAGAAATGCCTGACATGGCCTGCGTGTTTCTAATCACCACCACCGGCTGCGTGCTGCAGGGGGACCGGCTCGCTCTTGACATTACCCTTGGTCCGCGCGCGCAGGCACACCTCACCTCGCAATCGGCAACCAAGATTCACGCGATGGACGCCAACTATGCGGCGCAGAGCCAGACTATCACGCTTGCCGATGACGCATACCTGGAGTTTCTTCCGGATCCCGTGATCCCGCACCGGCACTCGCGGTTTCTCAGCGACACACAGATCTGCGTGGCGCCGTCGGCCACACTGCTGTTTTCGGAAATCATTCAACCCGGCCGCAAGCACCATCGTCCGGACGAGTGCTTCGGAGCAACCGTATTGTCGATATCAACGTCGGCCACGCGGCCCGATGGTCGCCCCTTGTTCGCAGAGAAGCTGGTGATCGAGCCGCGCCGATATCTGATGCGGCAAACTGGCGTGATGAACTCCTTTGATGTGTTCGCCAACGTGATCCTGTGCGCCCCCAAGGACAAGGCAGAACGCATCCACGAGCGTGCGGAAGCCGATGTGAACCTCGCGGAAGGCGTGGCGTTCGGCGCCTGTCATCTGCCCAATGATGCCGGCCTGATCTTCAAGGTGCTGGGCCGTGAAACCGCGCAGGTGAAAGCCAAAGTACGGGAGTTCTGGGGACTGGTACGCAAGGAGGTCATCGGCGCAGCGCTACCTCCGCCTTATCTATGGCGATAGGGATCGACGGCGCCAACAGATGATCTCCAACAGCCGGTGCCGACACGTTCAAGGAGGCTGCAATGGAAACGATCTTGGCAAAGTGGGAACACCTCTCCGCATCGTCAGGTGCATTGCGGTTCTTGGACATCAATTTGCGCAGCATCGGACAAGTTATGTTTCAGAACAACCCGCTGACCGGGATTCTCTTTCTGGCCGCGATCGCCTGGGGTTCATACGCGGCCGGCGTACCCCGAGTGGCAATTGCGGGGATCGTCGCGGTCGTCGTGGCAAACCTAACGGCGCAATGGCTTCACGTCGATAACGAGCCGCTCTATTCCGGGCTCTATGGATACAACGCCGTCCTTGTCGGACTCGCGTTGGCTACATTTTTATCGCCGAGCGCGCTCATGTGGGTGTATGTGGTGCTGGGAGCGTCGGTTTCGGTCATCGTGATGCTCGGGACTGCCAACGCCGTCAAGCCCTGGGGTGTATCCAGCCTCACATTTCCATTCGTGCTGACGACGTGGCTCCTCTTGTTGGCTACGTATGGTTTTTCCGGTCTCGTAGGGACTGCGCTGCCGTCCGGCAACGTCATCACCGCCTTTCAACCCTATGAGGCCAGCCCGCTCAAGCTCATCGACCTCTTCCAGGGCGTGCTTCAAAGCATCTCACAGGTCTTCCTGAAGGCGAGTGCTGTGGCGGCCCTGCTGCTGCTCGCTGGCCTGGCCGTGAACTCATTGACTGCCGCCGCGTTCGCTCTCGCCGGCGCGATACTGGCAGTCCTGGTGGCCCATCTTTTCGGCGCTGAAAGCGACCTGATCACTGGCGGGCTTCTCGGCTTCAGCCCGGTACTGACCGCGATCGCGCTGGGTACCGTGTTCTACCGACCGAGCTGGCGAGTCGCGATCTACGCCATGCTGGGCACGCTGTTCACCGTCATCGCACAAGCGGCGCTGAACGTTGCGTTGACGCCGTTCGCCATCCCCGCGCTGACCGCGCCTTTTGTGCTCGTCACATGGATCTTCCTTCTTCCGCGCCAATGCTTCGAGCCGACTGCGGCTGGCGCTGGCGATGTCGTGAAAGCGCGCACAACCTAG